>JAQSDP010000094.1 GCA_029945985.1 bacterium
GCTTCGGCTTGCTTAACGACCGTAGCCTCAAGTTCCTTTTCCTTACGAAGAACTTCCTGCTCCTGAACGGCAATCTGCTCCTGTGTGCGGACGCGTTCCACGCGAACTTCTTCGACTGTAACCTGCTGCTGCGCCTTGGCGTCTGCGAGTGGGCCGGCCTGCAGTGATTTTGCACGCTCAGACTCGATCTCGGCCTGAACCTGTGCTTTTTGAATTTCGGTCTCGCGGGTCGACTGTGCGATGAGGGCTTCGGTTTCGAGACGGACCTTTTCGCCTTCCTGCAGGGCGAGCGACGCCTTGATCTTCGAATCACGGTTGGCTTCGGCCTGCCCGATCTCGGCGTCGCGTTTTACTTCCGCCGTGCGGCGTTTTCCCAAAGCGTCGAGGTAGCCTTCCTCATCCGAGATCTCTTGAATGGTCAGGGCGTCGAGCCCGATCCCCATCTTCTCAAGGTCACCGGCGGCCTCAGTGGTCAGTTTCATTGCGAAACTCTGGCGGTCGTTGTTGATCTCTTCCACCGTCAGCGTCCCTAAAATTGCTCGAAGATGGCCCTCAAGGGTTTGAAACACCAGCCGGTGAAACTGCTCCTGCGGCATGCCGAGAAAGCGCTCAGCCGCCGAGCGCAGCGAAGTGTCATCGCCCTTGATCTTAACGTTAGCGACAGCTTTTACAGAGACGGGCACGCCCTGCACCGTGTAGGCTCGAGTTGTAGCGAGCGGCACTGTGATCACATTAAGATCGAGATACTCAACCTTTTCGAGAAAGGGAAAAACCAAGGTCGCACCACCTCGGACGAGCCGGTACCCCGCGATCGTTCCGTCAGCCAGTTTTCGCCTTCGTCCTGAGATAACCGCTGCCTGATTCGGCGAGACCTTGATGTAGTTGCGGCTGATCAGCATTAAAGCGATCAGCAACGCGATCACGACCACAAGGATCGCGAGAACGGTCAACAATACCGGTGCGTTAAAAAGTTCTTGCATTTCTGGGTACTCCTGAATTACTAAATCAAATGACTTAGTAAGGGCGTAATTCTTCGGGAACTACAATTATCGAATCTCCGATAACTGCATCAATTTTTACGATAGCTCCGATCGGTATCTCGTTTCCGTCCTTTGCTCGTGCGATTCGCTCCACCCGTTCGTCTCCGATCTTAGCCGTGACCTGTCCCACAGCTCCGGGCTTGATCGCAACGGTCACCTGAGCCGTGCGGCCGACCAGGTCGTTGTCCGATACACTGCTTGATGCCTGTTGGCCGATGAGAAATCTTCCGAAGACGGATACGACGGCAGCGAATACGATCGCCGATGAGGCCGGCGATGGAGGAGCCTACCGCTCCGAAACCGTTTTGTGCAGCGATCACACCGAATCCGCCGAACGCAGTCAGGAATACCGCGATCACCCGACTATCCAGCAGTCCGAAATCAGTGCCGCTGGCTCCGCCTTCAAGATCGAAGCCGACCGCCTCGAAAACGTCGCCGACCACCAGCGATATGAGCAGGAAGAGGAAGCCGATGCCGCCGATGATGGCGAAGAGTACAAGGAGATTGAGATTCGTAGCGAATTCCATTGGGCGATGTCTCGAGAAAATGGAGCAGGATGCACGCAAATTCTACACTGAATCGTTTCCCGCGTGAAATCCGATACATACAATTGCAAAAAAGAAGCGGGCCGTATGACCCGCTTCGTTATCTTCCCATCGTTTTTGCGAATCAGTTCCGGTTTGGAAGTGCCGGCATCTTGTCAGCGGCGAACCTCGGGAGGAGATTGTCTGCCATAGCAAGCTGATAAACGGCCGCTGCGATGATCACCGCCGACTTCTTCACGTCATCCTCGACCACGCGTTCGTAAGTATCGAGGTTCGTGTGCCAGGTATGCGAACCGTACTCGATAGGGTCCTGCTGAACGCCGATTCCCGGCAGACCTGCCTGGTTGAACGAAGTATGATCTGAACCGCCGAGACCCCGGCTGGCCGATGCCGAAGCGCCGCCAAAGCCGTACTCCGCGAAGCTGTTTCCGGTAGCCGCCCGGAGTTGGCCAGCGGCCTCGGGCGGGCCAAAAACACCGAAGCCGCGAGCACGGCCAGTTCCCGAGTCAATGTTAAAGTACCCGCCAAACTTTGAATAAGCCGGCAACGGAGCTTCAGCGGATCCGAAATGCGTTTTGACATACGCCTGTGAACCGAGCAACCCCTGCTCCTCTCCGCTCCAAAGCGCGACGCGAATAGTCCGGCGCGGTTTCACGCCGATCGCCTTCAGTATGCGGGCAGCTTCCATCATAACTGCACAGCCGATCGCATTGTCGGTAGCGCCCGTCGCCGCGTGCCAAGAATCAAGGTGACCGCCAAGCATGATCACTTCATCGGCCTTGTCCGTCCCCGCGATCTCGCCGATGGCGTTGTAAGACGTCTTTCCTTCCGGATAGATCTGATTGCGAATGTCGAACTCAAGTTCGACCTTGATTCCGTCCTTCATTAAACGAGCGATGCGCCCAAAGTCTTCGTTTCGCAGAACAACGGTCGGAACCACCTTCGTTGGATCGTACCCGTTCGAGAAGGCTCGGATTTGACCGTGCTCGCGCCCGGCATCGTTCACTCGAACCTTGACGCCGCTGGCGATCAGGAACGCATTCACCTGCGTGTTAACGTCGGCACCAGACAATGCACCCGGTTTAGGCTCTTGCGGCTGCGGCTGAAACTGACGCGGAGGTCCCTGGGGACCAGGTGACGCCGTCGGGTTGGGATCGAACCGGCGTGCGATAACATCGTCGGCGATTCGCTTTGCGGGCGACTCAAAATTTACCGGGATGATTGCCGGATTTCCCCAGATCACGATCTTGCCGTTGATCTGCGATCGAACGGTGTTGAAGTACGCGTCTAGTTCCGCCTGTGTTGGCCGCTGTGGAAGGATCATCTGAAACGCCTCTCCGGTTACCGCTCCGCTTGTGCTTGGGGTCCATGCGAGGACCTCGAAGGTCAGATTATCCTTGACCGGAGCCGTAATATAGCCCGCTGCTCTTTCGTTAGCCCAGCCGACGTTTCCCCATTCCCATGGTTCCATGTCGACACGGTCAAACCCCCACGTCTTCATCTGTGAAGTCGCCCAATCACCGGCCGCCTTCAGTTTTGGCGAGCCCGTAAGCCGCGGCCCGTAAACGTCGGTCAACGTGTGAAGGGTTTTCATTATATGGGAATTGTCCATTCCCTCTTTGCGAATGCGGTCATTGATATCGCCCGCGGTCGCAGCCTGTGCAAACGCTAGGCTCGGCGTTACGGTGACGACCAGCAATAATAGAGACAACGTTGTTCTTATTCTTTTCATTGATTCAAAAGTTCCGGTTTTTCGTGAAGTGATCGGGTTGATTATCAATCATATACATTAAATTCCTGAGTTTGGTTTCAGAAACTCACTTACTAAAACGTCTATCGATCCAAATGGCAATAAAAAAGGCTGCCCGATCTTATGGCAGCCTTTCTCTAATTCAAGCCTTGGAGCAACTAGAGGATCGCACCTACCAGATCGTAGTCTAACGCCTCGGTTATCTTCACATTATAAATCTCGCCGACTTTCGGATCAAAACCCTCGGGCATATCGTTGATCAGGATGTAACCATCGATCTCTTCCGCTTGTCCTTCAAGGCGTCCCTGAAAGAGGAGATCTGATTCCTGTGAGAGACCCTCGAACAAGACGCGCCGGGTGCTTCCGACCTTCAACCTGTTCAAGCTCTTACTTATCTTCGCCTGCTCCTTCATCAACGTTGTCTGGCGCTTCGCGGCTATCTTCGGATCGACCTTATTCGGGAGATCGAACGCGGGAGTTCCCTCTTCGTCGGAGTAGGTGAACACGCCAACGTTATCGAACCGGCAGTTTTGAACGAACTTGATCAACTCCTCGAAATCCTCATCGGTCTCGCCCGGAAAGCCCGTAATGAACGTCGTGCGAATAGCAATACCCGGGACCTTTTCTCGCACTCGGGCAATGAGTTTCTCAAGCGATTCACGCGTACCGCCTCGTTTCATTAACTTCAGCACTTTGCGCGACCCATGCTGAAGGGGCATGTCAAGATACTTAACCGCCTTCGGGGTCTCCGCCATCGCATCTAGAAAGGCATCGGAGATGTGCGTAGGATAGGCATACATCACACGCACCCATGCAAGTTCCTCGATCTCGCCGAGAGCCCTAATCAAGGCCGCAAGAGCGTCAACCTCCCCGAGATCCTCGCCGTAGCGCGATGAATCCTGGGCGATCAGCACCACTTCTTTCACACCCTGTTTAGCGAGGTTGCGAGCCTCTTCAACGATCGAACCGAATCGGCGCGATCGGAACGAACCACGCATGGAAGGAATCGAGCAAAACGCGCACGGGCGGTCGCACCCCTCGGCGATCTTTATAAACGCCGTGTGAGATTGTGTCGCCCGCATGCGCGGCGTGTATTCGTCGTAAAGATAAGTCGAGGTCTTATTGCCGATCGGCGTTATCGTTAAGGCTTTCGCGTCAAACTCTTCGTCGGCCGCATTCAGAATGTCGTTGATCTGCGAAGTCCCAATGAACGCGTCAACCTCGGGAAGTTCCTTCATCAGATCGTCGCGATAACGCTCGACCAGGCAGCCCGCAACAATGACCCGCTTGGCCTTTCCCGACGCCTTCAGACTCGTCGCCTCGAGGATCGCATCGATCGACTCCTGCTTTGCCGACTCGATGAACCCGCAGGTATTCACGACGACCGTCTCAGCGTCGTCGGCGTTATTCGTTATCTCGTATCCGGCCTCGGCGAGCTGGCCCATCATCACCTCTGAATCTACGAGGTTCTTCGGGCAGCCAAGACTTACAAATCCAACCTTCTTCATTAAGTAAGGCCCGCGATCCCTGGCCGCAGGACAAACTATTAGTTTAGCCCTTCACTGAGAATCTACCTAACCAATCTTCGACCTCGCGGCGATCGTCGGGCGACAGTTCGGCGTCCCCGAATCGAACCGAATTGTAACGTTGGGTGAGCGACACGGCCTCAGGAATGTTGGTGGCATAGGCAAATTCTAACGGCGTCTGATGTGCCGACCGAACTAGTCCCCGTTCGGCGAGCAGCCTAACCATCCTCTCATAGAAATCGACCACCGTGCGTCTCGACTTCGGCTCGAATAATCGCTTCAACCATCTTAGAACAGCAAGCCTCCTTAGACGCTGCAAGGCAAGCCATGAACCGGTCAGGAATACGACTATGAGTAAGCCGGTCGCAATTGCGTATCCGATGGCTGCCGCTCGAGTCTGGAATCCATTCTCGCCTTGAAGGTCTCTCCACCACTCAGCCACCATAAGTTGGACTGTTTCGAAATAGTTCGAGGTAGACGTCTGATATTCGAGGAAACCTTTCCGAACATTTGAAAAAAGGGATCGCTGCTCCTGATTATCGAATGCCACGAAATACTGGATCCAAAACATTTCCAGGGCTTCGAGATACTTGCTAAAGCGATCAGTTATTCCGGTGCTGAACAGTTGGCTGCCCTGCCCGGCGGCTGGGGTAGGATCGAACGAGATCCACGCTTCTTCGCCAGGAAAATAAACTTCGACCCAAGCGTGGGCGTGACGCTGGCGGACAACGAATACATCAGCAGTCTCGTTATATTCACCCTGCTGAAACCCCGTAGCGACACGCGTTGCGATTCCCTGGGAACGGAGCATCAAAGCCATCGCAGTCGCAAAATACTCACAGTGCCCTTCTCGCACATTGAACAGAAAATCCGAAACAGGGTCGTCCCCGCCAGCCTTCTGCTCAAGCGTATAACCGAACTGGTTCTGCAAATAGTTTTCGACAATCGCCGCAGCGTCGTATCGGTTCCGTGCATTAGTTGTAAGTGATGCCGCGAGCGCTTCGATGCGACGATCAAGGCTTTCTGGCAGCTGCAGATAATTGCCGAACTGCAAAGGGTACGCATTCCGGTCCGCACGAAGATCCGCGAGCGGTGGGAGGGAAGTATCGGAGAGAACACGATAGCTGATGCGCTCGCCAGGCCGCTGAAAATATATCGCACCGTACGCGTCCCGCATCAGTACCTGGAAACTCCCCTGCACTCCGACGGCACGGGGCGCCGCAAACAGTACGGGTGTATCCAGAGGCTCTAAATACATTGTCTGTAGAAGCAGGCTCTCTCGCCCAGTCGCGTAATCGACCTGGATGATATCTCGGTCTCCCTTGGTCCGAGGTTCGCGAGAGTTCGGCATCGACTTGCTCCAGGCCTTACCATCGAATGTATCAAGCGCAATACCTCGCCACTTCAGATTGCCCGTGGTATCGCTCCCTTCCAGCCGGACACGCATCGCAACCTGGTCGCTCTGCTGAATCGTCCCTATACTTCCAAGCTGTATACGATCAGAGAATCCCGTGCGCGCCGCGACTCCGCCCGGATCTGCACCGATTCCCGCTCCTCCGACCCGTGGAATCAAAAAGAATAGCGGTGCTGCGATCGCAATTATCAAGGCGATCAGCGCGAACGCGGCCGCGGGAATCCTCTTGAGTCCCGGGAGTCTCAATCCCCGCGGCCCCATTAGGTCACGTTTCACCGTCGCTCTCTCTTCAACCGACCGTTCGGTCTTCCTCATCTCGAACAGTATGATCGTCGCAACCATGAAGAACGTGAACGCGACGAACGCCCCTAGGTACATCGCGCTAATGCTCAGGCCTGCCGCGAGCAGGACCTGAAAAAAAGCCATGATATAGAGAAAGATCCAGTCACGATCGCTCTTGCGCTGCAGCAGCTTGATA
>JAQSDP010000095.1:0-2337 GCA_029945985.1 bacterium
GGATCGTTGTCCTCAAAGACCTGTTTCGCGATTCCGGAGCCGATCACGGCGACCGATGCACGTGCACGCCGCTCCGTTTCGGTGAAAAAACGGCCCTTGTCTATCGGTACGTTGAGCACTTGCGGGTAATTTTCCCAGACACCCAGGATGAGCGGATTGATCCCCTCGCGCGAGCGTGCGGTCAGCTTTGGCAGATCAGCCGACGGGCCGTAACTCCCGCGGACCTTTTGCGGTGAAACCGCCTGCGGCGAACTGAGTTGAGAAACGGCGATCGCGTCGTCGAGTGTGAAATCCTTTCGCTGGCGTTCCTCTGCGGTCAACTGCTGAAGCGACGGGCCGATGCGCGGCTGTTTGGTGAAATAGATGACATTTGGAGCACTCTTGTCAGATACCTCCTGCACACGCTGCGACAATCCGGTCAGCACAGCACCGACCAGTGCAACGACAGCCGTCCCGATAATGACTCCCGTCAGGGTCAGAGTCGAGCGCAGTTTATTAGCGCGGATCGAATCGATTACCGCCCGCCAGGTGTCTTTCGTGGCTTGAAAATTCACGTTCGCGTCACTCCGATCTCAAAGCCTCGATAGGGTCGAGTCTTGCCGCCTGTTTGGCAGGTACGACGCCAAAAATTATGCCAACAATACAAGAAACTCCGATCGCCGCCATGACTGCCCAAAGCGGCAGCGACAACGGTAATTTGGTGCCCCAAGCTAATACCCAGATAATACCGGTGGCCAGCAACACTCCGAAGAGTCCGCCGATCATCGTCAGGGTCGTTGTCTCGATCAAAAACTGGTTGAGAATGTCTCGTCTTCTCGCACCAATTGCCATTCTGACACCGATCTCGCGTGTCCGTTCTGTTACGGACGAGAGCATCATATTCATGACAACGATTCCGCCTACGAACAGCGATATTGCGGTCAGGGGATAAACGATGGCCCCAACGATACCTGTCAGTGACGCTGAAAATGCCTGCACGCTCTTGGCTGTGACAAAGCTGAAATCGTCTTCCTTGTCCGTGCCGACTAATCCACGCCGTATACGCATCGCGACGCGGACGCGCTCCTCAACGTCCTCAAGGGAGAGTTTCACGCTGTCCTTCGCCTTTGCAAATATGGCGAGAGATCGCGACCTTGCACCGAAAACCCGCGTGAATGTCGCTAGCGGTATCTGCACAAATCCGTCTTGCGATGCCCCAAATGTAGAACCCCTCGGTTCCGCCACGCCGACCACTTGGTAACGAACTTGCCCGAGTTGAATTTCCTCGCCGACGGCGCCCGTGGTCGGAAAAAGTTCATCGACGATGTCTTGGCCGATAATACAGACGCTTCTCCGATACGTTTCATCGGTTTGTGTCAGGCCGCGGCCATAGGCAATTTTTATATTTGAGAGTTCCGTTATGTTCGGCGTGACGCCTTGGATCGTAACGCCGATAAGTGTTTTCGCCCCGCGCCGGGCGGGCAATACGGCGTCGCCCTGGGCGCCCAATTCGATCCCGTCGCCGAGTCGCCCCTTAAGGTACTCGAGGTCGTCGGTGAAAATGTCCGGCCGCTTTGCTTGGGCCTCCACAAACGCCTGTCCGTCCGAGCCGAAATCCTGGAATGACGCTTTCTCGATCCGCAACACGTCAGGGGCAAAATCGGCAGTCGAATTAACGACAAAGGCTTGAGCTCCTTGTAGCAACGCAGCCACGATAACTACGACCGCGACGCCAACCACCACGCCAAGTATGGTCAGAGCAGAACGGGTCCGGTTTACGCGAATCGAATCCCATGCAAGAGATATGGATTCGCGAAACAGATTTGTTCGGGCTCTATATGAAAGTTCCACGCTTCTAAAAACCTAATACGTCGCAAATGCGCCCCTTCACTCCATCTTAGCCGAGCTATTGCGCAAATCGGAGGGTAAATGTCCCGTGGGCCCACGTTCGTCCCGACAGCAGCCCGATTGCATTCGTGAACGATCGGCGGGCAGTTGCAATGCCGAATGAGATTCAGGCGTAGAGAATTTGGACGTCGTTGCGCGACTCGTAAAAGCGATTCAAGGTGCGTCAAACGGCCATACGGCGGTTGAGTGCTTAGGATCTAATGGCACTGTCCTGCATTGTTCATCTCATAGATTGTGGGGACAAAGTTTGATTTAGACCCTCTGCGACCTCGAAATCCTCGCGACGCTTAGTTGGATCGTCCACCTGATACTATTCACATCAAGCTCGGTCCCGGTAAGCGCCGATTTCATGGATGGCAGGATTCCGGCAGTCCTTGAAAGTGATCGAAGCCACGTCATCCCCAAAGGCATCATCGTGTTAAACTACAGACTCCTTGATGGAGGGTTACA
>JAQSDP010000095.1:2347-6675 GCA_029945985.1 bacterium
CTGATCCCGACCGGTAGGTCGCCGAAGCGATCGGTGACAATGCAAAAGGCCGCCGCGCATCGGGGTTGATCATCGCACTGCCGTCCCGCCCGCCGATAATTCGGTGGTAGAACTATTTTCTCGGAAACGAAATTGATAACTCTTTTTATTCGTGCAAGCCGGGACATCAATGAAAGGTGAGCAGCTCGCTCCTACTTTCAAGCGACCATACGTTTTGGTGGGTACGGCCGGTTTCTTTGCGCTTGCTTGCGGTGCGACGGCGATGCTTGGTTGGGCGGCCGACGTGCCGAGGCTTATCGACTGGGACGGAGACGGAATAACCATCAAGTTCAATCCCGCACTTGCCATCGCGCTGCTGGGTTCGGCCCTCGTCTGCC
This sequence comes from bacterium, assembly GCA_029945985.1. Lineage (GTDB taxonomy): Bacteria > Acidobacteriota > Blastocatellia > Pyrinomonadales > Pyrinomonadaceae > OLB17. The sequence continues at coordinate 2,725 of JAQSDP010000095.1, forward strand.
ATACACGCTTCCCTCAATGGCAAAGTTTGATTCGGGCCCTCGCGGTTTTAGGTGCCCTCATTGGTTTCGCCACGCTTCTGCAGCACCTGACTGGACTTAACTTTCGTATTGATAACTTTTTTGTCACTGAGGCGCCGGGTGCTCGGGCGACAGGATCGCCAGGCCGCATGGGTGCTCCCGCCTCTACATCCTTGACTTTTCTCGGGATCGCACTGTTCCTATCCACCACCGCTTACCACCGCCACGCTTCGAAAGCCGCGATTCCGGCTCTTCTTTACTCGTCGCTTTCGCTGGTTGGTTACGCTTTCAGAGCCGACGCTCTATTCACGCTCCCGCGAATTACAGGCATCGCCCTGCAAACCGCGGTTGCAATCTTTACTCTTTCGATCGGCACCATCGCGCTCCATAGAGAAGTATGGCCTATGTCCTTCATTGTCGGCCGCGACGCAGGCAGCAGAATGTTTCGGGCAGTATTTCCGCTTACGATTGTCGTTGCGGTATTTGCCAGCTACCTAAGCTTACTAGGCCTTGACGCAGGACTTTACGACACACGGTTCGGAGCCGCGCTCCAGACGCTGATCGAGATAATCGCGTTTGCGCTCGTGCTCGGTTGGGCCGCCGGCAGCCTCGCCCATCACGAACAAGAGGCAGTCAAGATGAGACAGGTTAGAACCGAGAACGAAGCACGGCGGCGCATCGCCTCGGCCCAGGAAGCCGAACGCCGCCGTCTTGCGCGCGATCTTCATGACCACCTCGGCCAACAGATCACTAGCATCCGCCTACGGATAAGGCATTTTATCCATCAAACACACCAGACGCATCCGCATCTGGCAGCATCGCTCAGTGAGATCGAAGATGTTGCCGAAGTTCTTGACGGCGATGTGAGTCTTCTTGCCTGGGAACTACGGCCGGTCTCGCTGGATAAAGACGGCCTCAGATCCAGCGTCGAAAATTTCGTGGAAGCGTGGGGCAAAAATTACGGCGTCGAGACGGAGTTCTATTCACCCGAGGCGTTCCCGCGATTCGAACCGGAGGTCGAACTGAATCTATACCGGATCGTACAGGAAGCGCTCAACAACAGCCTTAAGCATGCATCGGCAAAACGTGTGTCGGTATCAATGGTGATGGTTGATAATAGCATTCGCATAGCCGTCGAGGACGACGGTAGAGGTTTCGACCCCAACGATGCGATCCACCAGTCTTTTGGCGGGGGCCAGGGCCTCAGCGGAATGTACGAAAGAGCCAGCCTGATCGGTGGAAAACTCGAGATCGACAGTTCTCCGGACACAGGTACCACGGTTTACGCTACCATCCCGATCGAAACGTCCGCGGCTCCGATGCCGCCCGCGATCCGTCGCGAACAAGACATAGAGAAAACGTCTTGAGCGGCCAGGTTGATCACCGCCGCTACCAACGGCAGCCCAGATGGGACTAAAAACTGCCGTTGATCTCGATCGAGTTCATTTGGCGGCTCGCGTATTCAAGCTCCCGCTTCTGCACCAGTCCGTTGGGATAAAAATTACGGCGCCATTCCGGATAGCTCCATCCCGAAACCCCGATTCGCAATTCGCTCGTGGTATCCATCATTACGGGCTAGCCCCTATACTTTCAGCGATCCTCGGAATCCGCGAGCCGCGTAGTACGACTCGGCCCCGTTGTGGTAAGTCCAGATCATGTCGTAACGGCGGTCGCAGAATATCGCGCCGCCGAGCTTACGGATATCCGACGGAGTTGCAACCCAACTCGACGTCTTCAGATCGAACTCCCCGAGTTTCTGAAGCTGGCGATATTCGTCCTCGGTGAGTAATTCCATTCCCATGTCTTTGGCTAATCCGACAGCGCTGTGTTTAGGTTTATGTTCTTTTCGCGACTCTAGCGACTGCGGGTCAAAGCAAACACTCCGCCGCCCCTTCGGACTTTCGGGCGAACAGTCGTAGAAAACGTACTCACCGGTCTTCTTGTCGAAGCCAACAACGTCCGGTTCGCCGCCCGTTTCTTCCATCTCATAAAGCCGCCAAAGCTTCGCTACATCGGCCCGCAGCTTCGCTTCAACTTTCTTCCATTCGATTCCTGCATGCCGAACGATATTTTCTTCGAATCGTGCTCGAAGTGTATCGAACAGATATTCCCGTTCAAGGGGCGAAATGTTTCTCTCTTTCATGATCGGATCTGAACTAACGTATCAAAAGACGAGAATAATCCACTCGAAATCCAATTGGAATCGCCGCCGAACGTCGTTACGAAAAAAGGTCTCGTAATCGTCACAAGAGACGCACGACACCATCCCAAAACTCGAAAGATCGTCACCCGACCATCCCGAAGTGCTATTTAGCTGAGGACAATTCCTGCATCAGCGTACTGAGGCCCGTAATCTCTGACCGCGATCTAGCGACGAAATTCTCTAACGCGTCAATAATTACCAGGCGAGGCGAACGGGCCGGTTCGAAGCTGTAAGCCTCGTGTACTTCACGCTCCACGACGGTAACCCGACCGTCAGGAAAATTGAACACGTTTCGGGTTTCTATAACTTCCGAATCGATCAGTTTTACAAATTTCATTCTTCCTCCCGCAGCCTTCCGACTGACGTTGATTATCAATGCAAGTAAAGTGCCAGGTGCCCAAATCGTTGGTGCGGAACAGGTTGGAAATATGTGAGAAGGTTCGGCTCACCGTCAAGGACACGGTTTACGTAAGTCCACGACCGAAAGGGTAGGTCGCGTTGACAGCGCTGACCTGTATGCGTGGGCACACATCACGGAAGCGCGTGAGTTAGAATGTGGCTATGCGTTTCGTTCGAAAGCCAGTGGCCTTGCCTGAAGGCTTTCTATACGAGGGAGAACTGATCCTCCCTGAGCAGGAATCGCAGCTAATACGCGAGATCGAACGGCTGCCGTTTAAAGAGTTTGAGTTTCACGGCTATACAGGTAAGAGGCGGGTCGTCTCATACGGGTGACATTATGATTTCGGTTCGTTCTCGCTGAACCAAGTCGAAAACATCCCCGGTTTCCTCGAAACGCTCCGCACTAAAGCCGCCGCATTTGCCGGCGTTACACCTGACGCATTTCCGCACGTTCTAGTCACCGAATATACGCCCGGGACACCCATAGGCTGGCATCGGGACAAGGCAGTTTTCGAAGACGTTGTCGGTATCTCGCTGCGGTCAGCCTGCCGTTTCCGATTCCGCCGAAAAACAGGAACAAGATGGGAACGCTATTCCCTCGATCTAGAACCGCGGTCAATGTATCTCCTGCGCGGTCCCGCACGAACCGAATGGGAGCACAGCATCCCCGCCCTCGACGGCTTGCGATACTCAGTCACGTTCCGCAGCCTAAGATAGCTTGTAATCCATCACAATTTATCACCGCCGTCCAACTGATAACCGGATAAAATCTGTCGAGGCGAGAATTAACGCTAGCGAGTCAGGGGTCACCCTAGAGGAGCTCAGCCGCCGATCGATGCCTGGTTTACTGACTTGAACCATTCAACAAACCTTGGGATGCCATCTTCGATCTTGGTGAGCGGATTGTAGCCGAGCAGTTCGCGAGCTTTCGAGATGTCAGCGTAGGTGATGGGGACGTCGCCGGGCTGCATCGGTTGCCGATTGATGGCGGCTTTCTTGCCGAGGCTTTCTTCGAGCAGTTCGATCAATCGCGACAGTTCGGTAGTCTCAGATTCACCCAGGTTGAAGACCTCGTGCATCGACGCTTCGTAATCCATCGCGGCCCGGACGCCGGAGATGATGTCGTCGATGTATGTATAGTCGCGCCGCGTCGAACCGTCGCCAAAGACCGATATCGGGTCGCCATCCCAGATACGCTTTGAGAATTTGTGGATCGCAAGGTCAGGCCGTTGACGTGCGCCGTAAACCGTAAAGAACCGTAGGCAGACCGTGCGGATGTCGAACAAATGCGAGTAAGTGTGGCAGATCATTTCACCGGAAGCTTTCGTTGC
>JAQSDP010000096.1 GCA_029945985.1 bacterium
AGTTGTTCTTGATTCGAATATGAAGGGCACCGGTGATCTCCTTGGCCCGCTCGCGGATCTCGGTCATCTCCAGCACAGAGTTCGGGAATCCAAGCTGCCCCTTAAGAATGATCTCTATGATCGGAGCCGGCTTCCCTGATTCCGCCCGATGAGCTTCATTAGAAACAGTCGCCAGAACCGCGTTCGTAAGCTCCTTGGTGTTTGCGAAGCCATCAACACTGAACGGAATTCGCTGAAACGCTCGATATCGGTAATCCTCAATGTGTTTGGCGGCGACCGAATTATCCTCGCCTACGTCTACCAGAAACACACCACGTTTTTCTCGATATTCGGCGATGTTTGTTACCTCGATCGACCCCGGGTTGAACGCCCAGTTGTCGATCTCGTAATGCATATGCGTGTGGCCGAGAGCGACGTAATCGGTCACGGACTTCAGTTCCTTCAAAGCCGAAAGCGACAATGCGGGGATCGGATGGGTCTGATGTCCTTCAACGTCGGTATGCAGCATCAGCAGATGAAACGCTCCCTCCCGTCGATTTATCTTGATCGCATCCGTTAGCATCGGAATCGCCCAGTTCGCCGACGCTCCGTACCAATGCGAGCCGAAGATCCGGGCACGCCCCATATCAATGAATCCGCCCTTGCCATATTCCGGATCCCACGGTTCGTACGCGATCTTTCCTTCGAAATTATTGGGCTCCAACAAGTGGAGCAGATTCCAGTTAGCCAGCGACCGCAGCCAGCTATACTCGCTGTCGGTATGTTTCTGGTCGTGGTTTCCTTCGATCGCGACCACCGGGATCCCGGCGTCTTTCATCAATTGAAGACCTGCGACCGCGTAATTCATCGTCTCCGGCGGGACATTGCGCTTGTGAAAGAAATCGCCGCAGATGATCACAAAATCTACGCGTTCCTCGACGCCGTACCGCTGAAGGACATCGATCCAGGCGTCGAAAAAATCTCGGGGGCTTTCCGGGAGATTGTATCTCGTACATCCAAGATGGACGTCCGAAATGTGGAGAAAACGCATGGCGCGATTCTATCATACGGCTGGTACCGCATCCGTCAGCCGTGAGTATGCGAAATGTTGTGGTAAATTTACCGAAAATGGAAAAAGTAATCTTCATCACCGGAGCGTCGTCGGGCATCGGCCTGGAGACGGCAAAGCTCTTTCAATCGAAGAACTGGAAAGTCGCCGCGACGATGCGAACGCCCGAGAAGGCGGAGCATCTCCGTAAAATAGCGGACGTCGAAACGTTTTCGCTCGACGTCACGGACGTCGCGTCGATCAAGGGAGCGGTCGCCGGAGCGTTGGAGAAGTTCGGAAGGATCGATGTGGTCGTCAACAACGCCGGATACGGCCTTCTCGGCCCGTTCGAAGCCGCGTCGCCCGAGCAGATTGATCGGCAGTTCCAAACAAATCTCTTTGGACTCTTCAACGTCTGCCGCGAGATAATTCCATACTTTCGCGAACAAAAGCGCGGAACCATAGTCAACATTTCCTCGCTCGGCGGCCGCGTGGCATTTCCGTTTTCAAGCCTATACAACGCCACGAAGTTCGCTGTCGAAGGATTTTCGGAATCGCTTCAGTATGAACTCGAACCATTCAAGATCCGCGTGAAGCTGATCGAACCGGGCCCGATCAAGACCGACTTTTACGACCGTTCACAGGAGGTAGCACGAAAGGATGGTCTGTCGGTCTACGACCATCGCGTCGAGCCCTTCATGGAATTTATGAATAAGGGTGGAAACGACGCCCCTGACGGATCGGCCGTAGCTCAGGCAATTTGCGACGCTGTGACTGACGCCAGCAAAAAGCTAAGATATCCTTTGAACACAAAAGGCCTGCTGGGCTTGCGAAGACTTTTGCCGGAAAGGCTCTTTTTCCCAATGGTCAAAAAGATATTTCTAAAATAGGAAATGGCCATGGAAAATGCGATAATACAAGGGTTCGCGTAAACGACGGTCCCGAGGCATCCCCGGGGAGCAATTCCGGAAGGACAGACCAAACCGGGCGCGTTCTTTGGAATCAAACTTTCCTCGTTATAAGTTGATTTAAGTGTTTGCTGACGCACATAGTGGTGGAACGGAGTGTGATAGTCTGCGACAAAAATTTAAGGGCGGCTCCGATTCGGAACACGATCCCCGGATTCGAACATCAACTCCACGTGCAAACGAGGTGATTTAACACATGAAGATCTTGCTTTACAACCCGGATAACGGGGTGACGCGCAATTTTATGCCGCACCTCTGGATGTTCCTTTTGCAGTCGTTGACGCCAAAGGAACACGAAGTGATTCTCATAGACGGCAACGCGAAGGCGATGTCGCGTCCGGAGCTGGTCAAGTTCTGTAAGGATGAGAATATCGAACTCGTCGGGATCGGCTCGATGACGCGAATGGTCGCTCGAGCATATCTGGTAGCCGACGCTCTTCGCGAGGCGGGTATAAAGGTTGTGATGGGCGGCCCGCACGTTACGGAATGCCCGGACGAAGCGCTTGGGAAGGACGGCGGGCCGCGCCACGCTGATGCTGTCGCCCTTGGAGAGGCTGACGCTACCTGGCCGCTGATCGTTGCCGACGCGGCCCGTGGTGAACTTAAAGAGGTCTACCAACCGGAAACCGATGCGAAGGGCAACGACGTCAAGCCGAGCCTGCAGCCGTACCCGCATATCCCGTGGGAAACACTCGACCTGGACCAGTTCTCGCTTATTCCCAAATTCCTGCAGCCAGCAATGTCTCGCTTAGGCGAAGGCTGGGGCAAGTTTTTCGTAGTACCGATCGAAACGGGCCGAGGGTGTCCGTACGGCTGTGAATTCTGCACCGTTACCGGGTTTTTTGGCGACTCGATCCGGTTCCGTTCCAACGAAAGTGTCATCGAAGAGCTGCTTCGATTGAAGGCACGTGCAAAGACAGAGAAGGGCCAGATCGCGGTCTTCTTCATCGACGATAACCTTGCGATCAATAAGAAACGGTTGAAGGGACTGCTACGCGAGATGATCGCGGCCGGAGCGACGCTCCCGTGGGTAGCCCAGATCTCGGCAAACCTGCTTGCGGACGAGGAGCTCGTTGATCTGATCGCCGACGCCGGCGGCAAATGGGTCTTCATCGGGATGGAGTCGATCGACCCGACGAATATGGCGGACGTGAACAAGCAGTTCTCGAAACCCGCCAACTACAAAGCGGTTCTCGACGGCCTCGCTCGCCGCAATATTTACGCGATCACGTCATTCATCTTTGGTATGGATAACGACACGGTCGGCGTCTCAGATCGGACCGTTGACGAGATCGAATCATGGTCGCCGGGTCTTCCGGTGTTTGGCCAACTTACTCCATTTCCCGCGACTCCGCTCTACGATCGCCTCGAAAAGGCCGGCCGCTTGCACCGTCCCAAACACTGGCTCGACTTTGCCCCATTCGTCATGGCGCACAATCCTCTCAAGATGACGATCGAAGAGGCGAAGGACGAAACATTCAAAGCATGGTCGCGAAGCTATAGCCCCGAGCGAAATTGGGAAGCAACTCAGGCGATCCGATCCGCCCCGATCCAAACGCGCATAGGGCACCTCGTCGCTCGTTTGTTCTTTCGTGGAATCTATTTTCCGCAGTTGAGCAAACGTGCCTGGCTCAGCCTTCTTTTCGAGAATCGCAGGACGATCCTAAGTCTCACTCGCGAAGGCCTATCCACGTGGCGTAGCTCACGGCGTCGAAACCGTCGGGAAGCAAAGCTGATCGCGCGTCATGAAAGGGAAGGCCCAACGGAAGCTCGCGAGGTCAAGTAGCCTTCGTTCGGTACTTCAGCCGTCCGAAATCATTCAACAAGGGCCGCAATCGACGAATCGTTTCGTCGTGAGCGGCCCCATTTGTTGCGCAGATGCCGCCGTGGTTTTGCAGGTCTTGGATGTCGTATCGAAACTCCTCGCCGAACAGATCGGTGAGCCGCCCCCCGGCTTCTTCCAGAATGACCTGCGGGCCGCACGTGTCCCAAAGTTTTGTGCGGGGTGACAGATGAATGTAGAGGTCACATGCCTGCTCCGCGATCAAACCGATCTTCAACCCCACCGAACCGCGATTCAACTCACCCGCCAAACCCAGCGACCGAAAGACATTTCTGATCTTCGGACTCGGATGGTTCCGCGAAACCGCCATGTACATCTTCGAATAGTCCGTTTCGGCCGAGGCCTGCACCCGGTCGGTTCCCTCCGCCGATTCTTTGAACGCTCCGGCGCCCGTCGTCGCGTAATAGGTGACGCCGTGGAAGGGAAGCAGAACGACGCCCACCACCGCTTTTCCTCTCTCCGCCAGTCCGATCTGAACCGCAAAGTCTCCGTCCTTTTTGACAAATCCAGCCGTCCCGTCGATGGGGTCGATGATCCAAACACGCTCACGCCCAAGCCGAACCGCAACCACATCGTCTTCTTCCTCGGATAAGATGGCGTCGTCCGGAAATGCCTCCGCAAGACCCTCCACAATTATCCGGCTCGCCGCCCGGTCCGCCGCCGTTACAGGCTCGTAGTGCATATCAACCCCGAGCTTCTGCTCGGCGATGATCTCGCGTGCGTAATGTTCCAGGATCTCGACGCCGGCTCTATGGGCGAGCCCCCTCGCAATCTCAAGTTCTTTTTCAAATCCCATTTACCTCTAGCCTATCACAATGAAAAAGAGGCCCTTCGCGGGCCTCCGTATCATGCATATTGGACGCCGTTCAAATGCGGCTTGGTTTCAAGGTCACCGTTTGTTTGGCGATCTCCGACCGTAAAAGCCGCTTTGAGCTTAGGAGTTCGTGACCGATCTCGCGGCCGTCAAACACGCGATAAAGTACGCGTTTGTCGCCTGCTCTTAGGAATACGAGTCCGTTTGCCACTTCGCTCTTTGAAGAGCTTACGCCTTGTGTCAGTGCCATGCTGAAAGAATCTCCCTCGGTGCTCCGGAACGTCACCTTTGACGCCTCTCCGGTGCCCGGAAGAGTGATCTTGTATTCGCCCGCCGGAAGCGTCCTATTCCCCACGACGAACTCGAACGGGATGTTCGCCTCCAGCACCTTACCCTGAGCTGATGCCTCGACCGCACTGAAGCCAACCGCTATCGCTAAAAAACCGAAAAGAATGAATGATCGCATTGTTATGAATCTCCTTTAACTATGATCAGCGGAACTTCCGCTACAGGTCGGAGATTAGCTGCCATCGACCTTCAATGTCCTTTCAAACCCGGAAATGGGAAGTGAAAAGTTCTTACATCTTCTTACGTCACACGTTTTCCTCAATATTTACGCGTTATTGAACAAAGGGATGCTCGTCGTCGTTTAGAAATGTGTCACCTTTTGCCGTCGAACGGCGTTTATTTGAGTAGCATCAAATAGTATTCTTAGCTCTTATGTTTGAGGTTGCTTCGGCACAAGTCTTCGAATTCGGCGAGTTTCGGCTCGATACTTCCCGCCGCCTTCTATCGAAGAACGGCGAAGTTGTGTCGTTAACTCATAAAGCTTTTGAGACCCTGGCACTTCTTGTCGAGAATCGAGGGCGGATCGTCGAAAAGGGCGAGTTGCTGCGGGAGATCTGGCCGGACACTTTTGTCGAAGAGGGAAGCCTTGCCCGAAATATCTCGGTCCTTCGTAAAGCCCTCGGCGAGGGCCCGTCGGACCACCAATACATCCAGACGATCCCAAAACAGGGATACCGATTCGTCGCCGCCGTCCGTGAAGTACTCGAGCCGACGGCCGATTTCTTCACGTCTGATCCGCCCAACGCGAACGCCGTCGGTCTCCGGGATGTCGGACGGCCCGCGGCCGAACCCCGCAACTACATGCCCTACGCGATAGTTGCCGGCATTATCGCGGCGGTGATCGTGACGGGCATTTCTCTCTACCTTTCGATGAATCCTGCGTCCGTTCAGCCCCCGAAAACGGCCATGAACGTCACCCGGTTCACGTCGACCGGCAAGGCCATGGATGCGGCCATCTCGCCCGACGGAAAATATGTCGTTTACGTCATTAACGACGGCGGCAAGCAGTCGCTTTGGGTCAAGCAGGTTGCCTCGGGCAGCGAAGTCCAGATCGTTCCCCCGGCCGATGTAAACTTTCAAGGCCTCGCGTTTACATCTGACGGTAATTACGTTTTCTACAATGTATGGGACAAGGTCCACGTCGGCGAGATCTATCGGATCCCCGTTCTCGGCGGTACCGCCAAGCGGGTCGTCAACGACGTAATGCCCATGATGTCCGTGTCGCCCGATGACCGGGAGATAGTGTTTGTCCGAAGCCTTGCGACCGCGAACGAAACACATCTGCTGGCAGCACGAACCGACGGGTCCGGTGAGCGAATCGTTTCGAAGATCGGGCCGGTCGACAAAGGCTGGTTCGGCGGGCCGGCATGGTCGCCCGATGGAAAATGGATCGCCTTCGCACTCGGCGGCGTCGGCGAACAGGGCCAAAGTTTTGTTCAGCTCGCGAAGATCCCAGCCGAGGGCGGCGAGTATCAGATACTGTCCGATCGAAAATTCCTCGGCGTCGGAGCGCTTGGATGGCATTCGAACGGACGCGACCTCATCCTCACGGCGTCCGAACAGTTTCAAATGCCCAACCAGCTCTGGAAGCTAAATACGGCGACCGGTGAAGCTACACGTCTT
>JAQSDP010000097.1 GCA_029945985.1 bacterium
GGGAGGCCGAGTCCTAGCGCGAATGTTGCGGCTTTCGTTCCGATGGAGTTCAGGAACGGCGAGTTCATTACCTTAAAGAGGCGTTGGCGTTCCTCCAACTCAGCAGTCGATCGACCAGCAAACGCAGTTTCCGTATCACCAAAGTTCAGTTTGAACTCGCTCATAAGCTAAAAAGCCGCTTTCGCGGACTAAGCTGAAAGATTATTCCTTCATAAGAAGTTTGTAAAATTGTGCCGCTCCGCCTTTTACTCTAGAATCTTCGTTTTATTGCAGTTGTGAGATTCAATCTATGGCGAAAGCACTTCCTAAAAGATCGGAGAATTACTCCGAGTGGTACAACGAGATCGTAAAACGAGCAGACCTTGCTGAAAACTCGGCGGTTCGCGGATGTATGGTGATCAAGCCGTACGGCTTTGCGATCTGGGAGAAGATGCAGCGGGCGTTAGACGATATGTTCAAAGCGACGGGACATCAGAACGCGTATTTCCCGCTTTTTGTCCCGAAGTCATTCCTTGAAAAAGAAGAAGAACACGCGGAAGGATTCGCGAAGGAATGTGCAGTCGTAACGCACTATCGACTTAAAGCGAACCCCGATGGAAAGGGCTTAGTCGTTGATCCAAACGCTAAGCTCGAAGAAGAGCTGATCATCCGGCCCACGTCTGAGACCGTTATCTGGAATGCATATAAAGGTTGGATCCAATCGTGGCGCGACCTGCCGCTGTTGATCAATCAATGGTGCAATGTCGTGCGCTGGGAAATGCGTACCCGGATCTTCCTGCGTACTGCCGAATTCCTTTGGCAGGAGGGTCACACGGCCCACGCCACGGAACAGGAAGCTGTCGATGAGACTCACCAAATGCTCGGGATCTACGCGGAGTTTGCCGAGGGTTGGATGGCGATGCCTGTCGTTCAGGGCGTAAAATCGGAAAGCGAGCGATTCGCCGGCGCGATCGAAACATTCTGCATCGAGGCGATTATGCAGGACGGGAAAGCACTTCAGGCAGGGACGTCGCACTTTCTCGGACAAAACTTCGCCAAGTCGTTTGATGTGCAGTTCGTGAACAAGGAGAACCAACTTGAGTACGCTTGGGCGACCAGTTGGGGGGTTTCGACGCGTCTCATGGGCGCGTTGATCATGGCCCACTCCGACGACAATGGGCTTGTATTGCCGCCAAAACTTGCACCGATCCAGGTCGTCATCGTGCCGATCTACCGTTCGCCGGAGGACTTAGCGACTATAAGCGAAAAGATCCGGCCGCTTTTGCATGAGCTTAAAGCGAAGGGCATATCGGTCAAGTACGACGACAACGACAATCAGCGTTCAGGTTGGAAGTTTGCCGAGTACGAGCTCCGCGGCGTACCTGTCAGGCTCGGCATCGGAATGCGTGATCTCGATAGCCGTGCCGTGGAGGTCGCGAGGCGCGACCTGCTTTCAAAAGAATCTCGGCCGATCAATTTTGAATCTCCGGAAGAGTTCGCCGTGGGTATAAATATCCTCCTAGACGAGATCCAAGAGAATCTGTACCAAAGAGCTCTGAAGTTCCGAGAAGAAAATACGTTTCTGGTCAACACTTGGGACGAATTCAAGGAGCAAATAGAGAAAGGTGGATTTCTGATGGCTCATTGGGACGGGACTGCCGAGACGGAAGAAGCTATCAAGAACGAGACGAAAGCGACGATCCGCTGCCTTCCCCTCCTGTCGGCCGAAATGGCTGGAAAATGCGTTTACTCGGGAAAGGATTCGCCCAAACGTGTGGTTTTCGCCCGGGCGTACTGAGTCTTAACTTTCTGTAACACAGTTGCTCTTTCTCCGTTGTTTGGGGACAATATTTCGTACTAAATCGATTTAGCCGGGAGGGTTTCTTAGTGAGTGACAAGACGATTTTCGATATAGCAGAGGGGTTTGGATTGAATGTTGAGCACGTACCGATCCCTGACAATGATTCCGCATTCAAGATCTTCAAGGGAGTTAATCCTATTTTTGTCGGGACGGAATCTGCGGTCCGTGAATTTTTGTCGACATACGAGTTCAGCCGGCCCGGACTTTACGAGGCCAGCATGATCGGCTATAAGGAGTAGCTCTTTGGTACGTTCCTTGCACTCCTCGATTTTGTTCAAGTCCAAATGGACGCAATTGATACGGAATCCGAACTTGGGAGGAGCAAAGGAATGAACAATCTATTAAGGGGCGGGCTGGCGGGAGCCGCCGCGTGGAAGTTTGGCGGCGGGATCTTTTCGACGATCCTTATTTTCATCGTCATCTTCTGGCTGCTCGGTAAGTGCTAATTGGTAGAAGAGTCAGTTGACGGGCGAGGGACTTCGGTTCCTCGCCCGTTTTATTTCTAGTAGAGGATCGGGCCAACGCCGTCGATCTCATCCGATTCCCACAGAAAATTACTGCCCAAGATCTTTCCATTCTCCGCGACCACCGAAAAGACATCGTCGCGGCTGACCAACATTCCGGCGAGCCCGATTCCGACTTCCGGCGATGAAAAATCGGGCGGGAAATTGTGATCGGTTGAAATTTTGTAAAATGCCTCAAAGGCGATGGTCCCCAATCGCTCAATGTCGTTTGGCGTTGCACGTCTGAAAGTAATATTACTCATTGCTGTCACCTCAAACGTACACGCGAAAGGGACCCGGGAAAAATCTCAACTTTTCTCTAATAGGGTACGTCTAAACATATGACCGCAAGGCGTTTCGCGGTCGCGGCGATCGGAATAGAATTTACTGCACGCTTCTGATGTACAAAGACCTTGCGGATGAACAGCTTGTCGAACTAGCAGCAGGTGACGAACCTGAAGCATTCGGCGAAATAGTAAGGCGGTGGGAGCGAAAGATCTTCGCGCTTTGCTTCGGTATGCTGACCCGTGAGGATGAGGCCCGAGACGCCGCTCAGGAAACCTTCATTGCCGCTTATAGAAATGCGGCCAGATTTCGTGGCGAGGCAAAGGTTTCCTCTTGGCTTCACCGGATCGCGGTGAACCAGTGTTTGACAGTAAAACGACGGGCGAAGACACGCTCGGAAGATTTTTTGGACGACGAGTCAAGCGAAAGTGATCGCGTCTTTGTAGCTCCGCTGCGATATTCCCCGGGCAGCGAGGCAGAGCAATCCGAGCGTCTTCGGGTCGTCCGGCAGGCCGTCGGCTCGCTGCCGGTCGACCTCCGCCAGGTAGTCGTGATGAAAGAGTTTGAGGAAATGACGTTTCAGGAGATCTCAGACACACTTGAACTCCCTCTTAGCACCGTAAAGAGCCGGCTTTATACGGCACTGAAGCAGCTGAAATCGAAGCTGGACCGTTTACCGGTCGAGGTCATTTAGGATGAAAGGCTTAGGGACAAACAATTCGTGCTCGCACGGCGGCGATATGCTGGCGTATCTCTATAGCGAGATGGCGGGCGAGGAACGCGAAGTGTTCGAGGTGCATCTTGCGGATTGCGGAACCTGCATCGACGATTTTGCCGAGCTATCGCAGAGCCGATATCCGGTTTATGAGTGGAAGCGCACTCAGTTCGACCCACTCCCGACGCCGCGCGTGGTGATTCCTTTCGAAACGCCGGGCTCAATTTCCTTGTTAGATCAGATCCGTAGGGCGTTTTCCTTCAGGCCTACACTCGCGTTCGGCGGTTTGGGTGCGGCGATGATAACGGTCGTGATCGCGGGGTATTTGATTCTTTCCAGTACTTCCGGTGACACAGAAGTGGCGCGAGAGGTTGAACCGTCTGCATCCCCGACGAGAGCCCTGGTTGTGCCGTCAACACCATCGGTTGACGCCACGACGCAGGAGAGAATAGAAGTAGCGGTTCGGAATGAGAGGCCGACGGTTGTTAGGGCTTCGACATCGGCGAAGTCGCCGGCCCCGAAACCGAAATCTGCTCGGCAGCCGAAGCGGGACGATTCGATACCGGTTATGAGCTCCATCGAAGAGGAGGACGACGATTCCCTTCGCCTCGCAGACATCTTTGAGGAGATCGGGACAAGTGAGTGATATATGAAATACCTTTCCCCAAAAGTAATTCTTCTAGTGGCTGCCTTCGCGATCTTTACGGTCGGCACATCGGCCCAAGACGATCCGCCGCCGCCTCAGGATGCGAGTCAATTTGAGCGGCGTGAGCCACGGCCCAATCTCCTTGAGAGTCTGGGGCTTTCGCAAGATCAGATCAGGCAGATACGCACAATGAATCGCGATCGAAAGCCGCTCATGGAGGCCGCACAGCATCAGCTGCGTGAGGCGAACCGGGCGCTTGATATGTCTATCTACGGCGATTCGCTGGACGAGTCCGCCGTTCAGGCCAGGCTGAAGGAATTCCAGCTGGCACAGGGCGAGATCGCCAGAATTCGCTTTCAAAGCGAAGTCGAACTACGCAAAATACTAACCCCGGAACAGTTGGTACGGTTTCGAGGTCTGCGCGCACGGGCCGCGGAATTCCGGAATAATAAGCAGGAGAGACGTATGCTGCCTCCAGGCGAGCGCCAGCTGCAGCGAATTCGCCAACTGCCGAATCGTCAGAAAGTAAACTAGTTCTTACTTCCTTCCTATGAAGGTTGCGGCCGCCATGACTCATTGTGGCGGCCTTCTTTTGTTTGGTGTTTGGCCGGCTTTCCTGTAACCTACACAACATCAGAACTTAGCGTCATTTGCGATCTTCCCCGCTGCTGATGAATCCACTTACAAGATTCGTATTCGAACTACAAGAGATCAGTGTTCTTATCTGGCGCTCGTTCGTTAGTCTCTTCAGCCAGCCGAGGTATGTCGGCGAATGGATAAAGCAGATGGACCTGATCGGCGTTGGTTCGCTGCCGATCGTTCTGCTTACCGGATTCTTTACGGGTGGGGTTCTTGTGCTCCAAACCTTTCCAACCCTGCAATATTATTCCATACAAAACGAGTCAGGTCGGTCGGTTGCGACTTCCCTGATCCGCGAACTCGGACCCGTTCTTAGTGCGTTAATGGTTTCCGGCCGGATCGGTTCCGCGATTGCCGCAGAACTAGGGTCCATGGTGGTTTCGCAACAGATCGACGCAATGAGAGCGTTCGGCACCGACCCCAATCGAAAGCTCGTGTCGCCGCGTTTGATCGCCCTCATCCTGATGCTGCCTCTCTTGACGGTAGCTGCGGACATTTTCGGCCTTATGGGCGGCGCGATCGTCGCTAATCAACTATATAGCCAGGACATTTCGGTTTTTGTTAATTCTGCTCGCAATGGGATACAGGTCGAAGACATCATCGGCGGCGTCATCAAGCCGATCTTCTTTGGTTTAGTCATTGGGAGTGTCGCGTGTCACAAGGGTTTAACTACGACGGGCGGTACCGTCGGTGTAGGGCGGGCAACAACTGATGCGGTCGTGATCGCCTCGATCTGGGTCATCATCTTCGATTTCTTCCTTTCGAAGGCGCTTCAATACGTTTTGGATGTCGGACCCATGTAACTTATCGAATGGTTGAAGACCTTCAAGAAAAGCCGTTCATGGCAGACGGGTCCGAAGTCATCACCGACTTCGAAGAGCCGATCAACGATCGTAACCGCATTGCGCCCGTGATCGAGTTTCGCGATGTCCATTTGGCGTTCGATGAAAAGGTGATCCTGGACGGGGTCAGCTTCAGCGTCCGCAGGGGCGAAACGAAGCTGATCCTGGGCCGCAGCGGTGGTGGAAAATCAACAACTATTCGACTCATACTCGGTCTTCTGAAGCCTGACTCCGGACAGATCCTTATCGATGGTGAGGACATAACGAATTATTCCGAAGAGGAGATGATGCCGGTACGCCAGAAGATCGGGATGGTCTTTCAAGAAGGGGCATTATTCGATTCGATCTCGGTTTACGAGAACGTCGCCTATCGGCTTCGCGAGCAGAATGTCGATGAGGAGGAGATCGAACACGAAGTCCGTAGAATGCTCCGATTCGTTGACCTGGAGGACGCGATCGACAAAATGCCCGCCGAACTTTCAGGTGGTATGCGGCGGAGAGTCGGAATTGCGCGGGCCCTTGTCGGCGATCCGGAGATAGTTCTTTATGACGAGCCCACGGCCGGACTTGATCCGCCGACTGCCCGGACGATCTGCGAACTCGCGATCAAGCTGCGCGATCTTCAGGACGTATCGTCGATCTTCGTAACACACGAGATGAACAACGTCGGTTATCTTTCATCCGAGTACGCGATCATCAATGAGAGTGGCGAAGTAGTGTTTGAGAAGGAGGGTGAAAGGCTTTGTCTCATAAACACCGAAGTGATAATGTTGCGGGATGGAAAGGTAATGTTTAACGGCACTGACGAGCAGTTGCGAAGTAGTCAAGATCCTTACATTCACAATTTCGTTTACGGTAAGAACTAGCACTTAGAATGGTACAGACCAAACCCAAACTCACGTTCAGCCAATTGCGGGTAGGAATCTTCGTCCTTGCCGGATTGGCGGTGCTTGCCTTTCTTATCCTGAATTCAACGGGCGACTTCAATCCATTTGAAAAGAAGCTACGGCTTAAGGCTCGGTTCGCGGCGGCCGACGGGCTCAAGGAAGGCTCGGGCGTACAGATCGCCGGCGTCAAGATCGGGAAGGTCGAGAGCGTCTCTCTGCTTCCGCCGGACTCGCCGGAAGACTCGAAGGTTGAAGCGGTGC
>JAQSDP010000098.1 GCA_029945985.1 bacterium
TTATCTTATGGGAGCTGAATGTAAGGACACGGCCACGGCGATGGTCATTCGGCGAAATGAGAAGAAAGACCGCTGGATCACTCAGTTTGACGCGGCTTCGTTCACTAATTCGCTTGGCACCAAGATCACTTCCGAGATGCTGAAGCCGATTGTCTACACGCCCGGCGACAGCGTGGTCCCCAAGAGTTCGCTTGAGGCTGCTACCCTTCGCTTGAATGGAGCTGATGCGGTCCTGCCTATCGCCAGCGAGGTTTTTCAATGTGAGACCCACGGTAGATTGCTTACCAATCTCGATATCCAGAAAAAGGTATTCGCTCTGATCTTCCCGGCCTTGATCCAAAATGCCCCTACACAACCGTGATGATGAATTCGCTTGTAGACAATGATCCGCCCGGTGAACCCAATGAGGATTGCGGAGCGGTCGCTACACCGGTATTCGATGACTCGGATAAGCAGGCGGAGGAACCCTTTATCCTGTCCGAAGTCGAGCCGCAATCCCTCGGGGAAAACATCCGACAAAGCGGACTTGCTTACTCGGCAGGTATAGTTCTTTTCGCCTCCGTGGCGTTTATGCTCGTGATTGGCTGGGGCGCCGACCTTCTTTTTGGCTCCTCACCCTGGGGGATCGTCGTTGGGCTCACACTCGGCGCCCTGGTCGGATTTTTCCAATTTTTCCGCCTAACCTCGCAGATCTTCAAGAAATGACTGAATGCACAGACCCGCGCGTAAGCAAGGCGATACGTTCGAGTTCGACGTATCCCCTCCTAACGCCCGGGGCTTGTGAATTCGGATAAGCATCCGGTAGTGGGTCAGTTTGAAATCTAATTTTCTAGAGCCACATTTAATCTGGACAATTTATCCGCAATCGCTTCCGATGCGGGCCGCTGGAAACCTCCATTTTGGTGATCTCTAGATTGCGAAGATGATCTTCGATTGTTTTGGCGTCGGCTCGCGATGCGATCAGTCTGTAGATGCCTCCAATATAGGAGTCGTATTCGTCAGGCGGCGCCATGTCGTTAATGCCTATCGGGTCCCAGTCATCGAAAAGTATTCGACGAATAGACTCTTCGATTTCAGCAATTCGTTTCCGTTTATTCTGCATTTGAATTTCGCTTCCTGTACGGGCCTCTTTCTTTCGATTCTGCTTTCGGAAGCAAAGCAACTATATCCGAGATTTCCCAAAGTCGGCTCGTAACACCCGCCGCTATAGCCGGAGTGCATCGAAGTGACCTGTGAATCCGAACGAAATTATAATACATGTAGTGCAAAGCAATCGCGTGCATATGATTCTCGACCTTTTTTGAAAAGCCATTTGTCAGGCGGGTGAACCGACGCAAAGCATCCGCCTGCTTGGACATTCTCGGATTTCCTTAGTAAAATTTACGGTTTGCAGTGAGCGACAATCTTGAACCGGCTGGCAGTGACCAGCAATTGACAACACCACCGCGGAACGAACGTATTCTTGTGATCCTAGCCGTCCTCGGCGTCGGCGGCTCGATCGCTGGAGCCGCGCTGGTCTCAGCCCGATTCGGCTTGGCCGTTTTGATCGGCTGCGTGCTCGCATTCGTAAATTATTACTGGATGCAGCATTCGCTGAAGAAGATCTTCAGCTCGGCAGTGGATGGCAAGAGGCCAAGGTTTCTCGGGGCCGGCTACTTTATCAGATATCTCGTTCTCGGCTGCGTCGTAGCGTTCATTTACACACTTGACCTGCTGCCGATCTCGGGACTTTTGGTTGGAATGGCAGGATTCGGATTCGCAATTTTGGTCGAAGGATTTTTGAGAGTCATAAAAAGCCGCAACGGTTAAGGCGGCACCACGTTTATCATGCTCTTATTTGCAGCAGGCGGACATCACACACCGCTCATCGTCGATTTCGTAAATCATTACATCGGCGAGCCGGTACATGAATTTCAATTGGCGTACACGAAGCCGATCTGGGATAAGTTTTTCTCGAATTTCGGTACTGAAGCTGAGAAAGTCTTCGGTCCGTATACAGTCGAGAATGCCGTCCCGTGGTACACGATCATGTTCGTGATCGCTTGCATGCTGACTGTCGCGTTCATCTGGATCATAAAAGGCAAAGTTTCTGAAGACGATCCAAAACCGGGCCAGTTGACGCTCGAGGCGGGCTATCTCTACCTTGCCGAACTGGCGTCAAGCGTGATAGGCCCGCACGGGATGAAGTACTTCCCGGTCGTCGCGACTTTCGCGTGTTTGATCTTGATCTCGAATCTGATGGGCCAGTTCCCGCTGTTCATGTCGCCCACGGCGTCGGTGAACGTGACCTTTGCTCTCGGAATCGCCTCATTTGTCTACTACAACTATTGCGGCATCAGCGAAAACGGATTGCTCGCTCACTTGAAGCATCTCGCGGGTCCGAAACTGCCCTGGTTCATGTTCATCGTAACCATGCTGATCTTCGGCATTGAGCTGATCTCAAACCTCATCCGCCCGCTTACGCTCGGCGTCCGACTTTTCGCAAATATGTTCTCGGACGAGCAGGTGTTTCTCGAGATCACCAATCTTGCACCGCCGTTCACGCATTTCTTAGTGCCGCTGGCGCTTACCGGATTGGGCGTGTTCGTCGCGTTCGTGCAAACACTAGTATTTACACTGCTCTCGATGATCTATCTGGGCGAGGTGACACACGCTCCGCATGATCACCATCACGACGAAGAAGAGCATCACCAGGGCGACATGCACGACGACGCTGCGGTCGCGGCGGCATAAAAGTTTAGGGTACGCGGTTTGATCGTGCACCTAGAAAGGGAGAATCTTTGAAAACCTGTTCGACATAGGCAGTAGCCGGCACGCAGGAGCGTATGACTCTACGGAGTATAAAATCATACGAATCCCGGAAGCGAGGCGGAATAATAAAAGCGAACGGGTCATCGATCGATCTCCAGATTGCAGAAGCCCGACTGCGAAGAAGGGCAAAACAGATAACAGGAGACTATTAAAATGACCAAATTCAAATACGTTGTTTTCGCTACCTTGGCGATCGCTATGATGGCGATCGTCGCAACCGCTCAGCCGGGCGGAGCACCGGCCGCCGGCGCGGCCGACAACTTTTACACGGTTAACGCCGCAAAGGCGATCGCTGCGGGTATCGGATTCGGTATCGCCGCTGGACTCGCAGCTATCGGCCAGGGCCTTGTGGGATCGCGTGCCGCTGAAGGCGCTGCCCGCAACCCCGGTGCTGCGGGACAAGTTCAGACGATCATGATCATCGCGTTGGCGCTTATCGAATCACTCGTTCTGTTCGCGCTTCTAATCGCATTCGTTGTGGTAGGCGGCGTCAGCACGACCCCGTAAGCTCCTCGCGGACTTCAAGAGCGGGCGGGTTTCTCACGATTCTCGCCCGCTCTTTGTTTGCACCAGCACGGGAGGCATTATCTTGCAACCCATTGAACCCATTGGCGTTCTAAAAAGAGATGGCTTCGGAATTGAACGGTAAACTGATCGCGGAAAAATACCGCGTGGATGAATTCATATGCGAGAGTTCATTCGGTACTCTTTATCGCGGCTCCAACATCCTTCTCGATAAGCCGGTCGCGATCGGCATCTTGGGCGTATCCGACGAGGAATTTCTTGCCCGGGCGAAGGCCGCGGCAAAGGTAAGTCACCCCAACCTTTTAAACCTCAACGACCTCGGTACTGACGCCGACGGTTCCGCCTACGCGATCTACGAGTCTGCTCCCGGCGAACCGCTTACCGACGCCTTCGGCCGCGAGGGCCAGCTTCCGGTCGATATGGCGATCGACGTCGCGCGCCAAATAGGCGCTGGGCTCTCCGCGGCTCATGCCGCCGGACTGGTCCACGGCGATCTTTCACCCTCGAGCGTCGTCGTTTCCAGCTCAGAGCCCGGCCGCGTCTCCGTTAAAGTTTTCGGATTCGGCTCGCCAAACGCCCTACACGACGGTTCGGCCGACCCGGCGCGATTCGCGTATCTCGCTCCCGAACAGTGTTCCGGGGCCGAGCATGCGGACAACCGCGGCGACATCTATTCCCTCGGAGTCATTTTGTATCAGGCACTCGCCGCTTCGCCTCCGTTTGCGGGCGACTCCGCGAGCGACGTTATGATGCGGCAGATGGAAGAGCCTCCGCCGCCGCTTTCCTCGTTTCGAGCGGATCTCCCTGCCTGGATCGAACCCGTTATCCTTCAGGCGATGGCGAAGAACCCCGACGCCCGTTACCAGTCTGTAGACACCTTTGTGGCCGACCTCGCTAACGCCTCCGCCGTGCCGACCGCGGTCCCGGTGGACTCGGCGGGAGCAAACAATAATCTTTGGAAGACCGCGTTCGTAGTTCTGGCGGGCATCTCGCTGCTCACGATCGGCCTGATCTATATGACGTATTCGCGTCAGACCGATCCGACAACGGCTCTTCAGCCGGACGCGAATGGGATGCCGGTGCAGCCGATCAACCCGGCGACGGGCGTTGAGGAACAGAACCTTTCGAGCCTGCCACCGGAGTTTTCGTACGACGCGAATACGAACACAATGGTGCCAACCACAGGAGCGGTACCCGGCGACGCCGGAAATCCCTGGCTCAACGGCAATACGCCTCCCGGCGGGGCACCGCTCGCACCGGGCGGTCAGGTCATCCAGGTCCCACTTGCCGGAAGCCCGTTCATGAACGACCCGAACTGCATCCCGCAGCCCAGCGGAATAATGCTATGCACCGTACCGGTCACACCGACACCATCACCGCGCGTTAGCCCAACTGCGCGGACGCCGGCGAATGCAAATACCAATACCGGAACGACCCCCACCGGTTCGCCAACCCCGGTGCGGACTACACCAACTCCGCGTCCAGCGAATACGCCCGCTCGCCCAGCGGGCACACCGACACCTAATCGCCCGGATCCGAATGGAGAAGGCGGCAACGGCGGTTCAGAGTTCAAGCTTTAGCTTGTCCCTCACTACCTAGACGAGGGCGTAGAACAGGATGCAAGCTGAACTTTGATCTCTGAACCGACTAACGCGGCACTTCGACAGTCTTCAAAATATCCGAAATAACAGCGTCCGTCGTAGCTCCTTCAAGCTCAGCTTCTGCCCTTAATGCTAGCCGATGTCGTAGCACGGGCACCGCGATGTCCCGGACGTCGTCGGGGGTTGGGAATTCGCGCCCGCGAATGGCGGCGAGGGCTTTTGAGCAGAGCAGCAATGCGATCGAGGCACGCGGACTTGCTCCGTAGAGGATGGTCGGATGGTTGCGTGACTTTCGAACGATCTCCACGATATATTTCTGCACCCCCGGTTCCATTCGCATCAAGCGAACTTCCGCACGGCAATGCTGGATAGCCGACGGATCTGGCAGCGGCTGGATATCGAGGCTTTCGAGATGGTGAGAGTTGAACCCCGCATCCCATCGAGCAACGATCTCCAGCTCATCTTCTACCGCCGGGTAGTCGATGATGATCTTCAACAAAAATCGGTCTAGCTGAGCCTCGGGGAGCGGATATGTGCCTTCGTATTCGATAGGGTTCTCAGTCGCCAGCACGGTGAAGATCGGCGACAGCTTATGTCGCTCACCGTCGATCGTGGTCTGTCGCTCCTCCATCGCCTCGAGCAGCGCGGCCTGCGTCTTTGGCGGGGTGCGATTGATCTCATCGGCGAGCAGAATATCAGTAAATATCGGACCCTGACGAAGCGAAAACTCCGATGACTGCATATTGAACACATTCGTTCCCGTAATGTCCGAGGGCATCAGATCCGGCGTGAACTGGATCCGCGAAAAACCCGCGCCTAAGATCTGCGCGAGGGTTTTCACCGTCAGCGTCTTTGCCGTCCCAGGCACGCCCTCGAGCAATGCGTGCCCCTCGGCAAGCACGGCGACGATGATCTGCTCGATCACCTCGTCCTGCCCGACAATGGTCTTGCGAAGTTCGTTGAGAATGTGAGCGACTGTTTGAGGAGTGTGATTCAACATTCAATGTTTTTCCGGCGAAATACACGGAACCGCTAAAACCGTTTTCAAGACTTCGCCGTCATTTGGCGTATTTCGCGGCTAATTTCAAAGGTAATCGTAGAGTGTCTTGATCGCTAATAGGACAACGGTAGCTAAAAATATTCGCTTGAGCCAGACCTCGTTCATCTTCGCCGCGTAATGGGCTCCGACATACGCTCCGACGAACATCGTGACCGCGAGGATGGCTCCGAGTTCATAGTCTACAAGACCTTGCCACATAAAGACCACCGTCGCAACGCCGGACGAAAACACGTTAACGAGCTTGGTCGAACCGACCGATTCGGCGTAATCCATACCCATAAACGCGATGAATGCAGCCGTTAGGATCGTCACATATCCACCGCTATACAACCCGCCGTATATCGCCAGCAGAAATGTTGCGATATAACCGATCGTCGGAAAAGTCGCCGCTTTTCCGGGCCCGGAACGCACCAGCGTAAATATCACAACGACGATCATTGCGATCGATACGATCAGCCGCAACGATTGATTCGTGATATAGCCGACGAGCAAAGCCCCGAGCGCCGATCCAATGACTGTTAGCACGATCAGCGGCGTCAGTCTCCGCGGCTCGATCTTTCCCTGTCGAAGGAACGGGATCGTCG
>JAQSDP010000099.1:0-3583 GCA_029945985.1 bacterium
GTTGAGGTCTCGCCTTGCTGCACAAGGATCTCCCAACGGTGCTGCTTCGCGGCCACTTCATGGTCGCGGCCGGCAAGGTATGCTTCATTCCGCGTGTTTACCCAATCGCTAAGTGCCCCATCGCCGTCCGAGCAAAATGCCATGAAGCGGCTCGAAACAGTCTGGGATGTCACCGGCATCTGAAGTCCGAACGCGAGGACAGCGACCATCAAAAGGCTCGCTCCAGCAGGTTTTCTCATCGTCTTCTCCTCCGAATCGAATCTGTGTCTTGGGTAGCGAGAATCTTATACCAGTCTGATTCGGAAATACAAAGAAAATTCGAGATCCAGTATCGCGTGTCGGAGCCTCGGCTAGCGATCAAGATGTTACGAGTCAAGCGCCGAACGGAAAGACGGAACACCTTGGGCGAATGCGCGTATGATTAGTGGTATGTATTGCCCAAAATGTGCTCTGCAGAATGGAGACGAGGTGCTGTACTGTCGCGGGTGCGGCGCTGATCTCGCTTCCGTGCGGACGGCACTCATGGCGTCCGATCAGGGAAGCATCGTGTCTCGGGAGGTCCAGCTTTCCGAACGGCAGCTTCGACGTTTGCGGCGGCGAGGCTTCGACGGTACAGAGACTCCACTAGCGCTTTCCGAACGCGTCATCGAGGCGCAGAGAAGCGCTATTCGCGGACTTTTTCTCAGCGTTGGATTCGGGTTCATCACGGCTATAGTCTATTCGAGTCCGCCGGTCGGCGGCATTTTCTGGCTGCTGCCACTGGCGTTCACGTTTTTCTTTTTTTCCGCGACCCTCTCGCGCTTCGTGCAGGCGGGAATGATCAAGAAGCTGCTCCGCGAAACAACGCCGCCCGTTGCATTGCCTGATACTCAACCCGAGTACTTTCAACCGCCGCGATCGATCTACGAAACCGACGACCTCCAACCTCGGTCGGTGACTGATGCTACGACTCGGCATCTTCGGTAGGTGGATCGTGCAATTCAATAATTAGTCCGTGTTGGCATCGAATCGTGCTCGATTTTCCACCATATCTCTCGTTCGTAGACTTTCTAGCGTTTTTCTTTTTGATCTTCGGCGTTGGAGGCTCAATATGCACGGTCCTAGATTGGAGAGGAGTGATGAAGGGCACAAAGCCGGTCGGCGAAACGGAAAGTGAGCGTTCGGTTCGAATGGTTTTGTTGACATTCATCGCCCCGATATTTTTTGTGGCTGGACTGTTCCTCGGGGTTTACGACAACTGGGAAACATACCGTTACCGGAATCTCGATCTCGCTCGAATAACGTCGGCGAGCGTCCGTCAGGTTCGCGACCCTTATTCTGCCGGTCCACCCGTGCGATTCGACGACTTGTCAAAACTGCGCGATGGCCTTTCTATCCTTCGTCGATGCAGTTCAGAGGTAATGATCAATCACGAGCATTTCGAGGATGGGTATGCGATCGCTCTCTATGTGGACGGCGACGACGAGCCGAGCTACTTCCTCACGTCATACAGCCGAACCGACAAGAATCCTTCAAAGACGGGCACAGAGACTGGAGCTCAAGGTTCGTTTTCCTGTCGTCCTTTTCAGGATTGGGTGAACGCCACCGTAGCACCGATGTTTCCGCCATCCAAATAGGCTTCCGACGAGAAGCGGACGAGGCGTCCACGGTCCGCTGAATGGAGTTGCGGCCCTGGTTTTCGGGAAACCGGGGCCGCTAATTTCGGAAGGGCTAAACTGTAGGCAATGCGGAGTGGATAGGCAAAAGGCGGTTTATTTGTTGGTTGGTGTTTGCCGATTCGTGGGCTCCTCCGCATTGCCCATTTCACCAGCTCGGGAACTCAGCTTCAACTTGCTCTGGGGGCGAACAAGGCCGTACTTCTTTGCCTCGCGCTCTATAGTATCCGTGTCGTTCTTCAGGTAATAGATCTCTTCCTGAAGTCCAAGATTTTCTTCATTCATCTGCTGAACCCGCTGGTTCAGCTCGTCATGCTGCTGCTGCTCGTTCGAAAGGTCGATCCAACTGCGAACGTTCACCGTCGCCGTGATCGAGAGCACTAAGGTTAACGAAGCAGCAACCGGAACCCACCATGGCAAGATCCGCCGCTTCGGTTTTGACACGCGTGCGATCTCGTCCCGCCGGGTGCGGCGAACTCGCATGTTCCTTCGTGTCGTCTCGTTCTTCATCTAACTTTTTGCCACAAAGTCTTTTCTATGTTTCCGTATTTTGTTTCTTCTTTTCTTATTTCGTGGTTAAAGATTTCAGAGCCGTCCACGAAAGAAGAAAATAAGAAAAAAGGAAGCTAATTGAGAAGGTAATTCCTTCCTGCTTCCACCAACTCGTCAACTTGCTGATTCGTCTCAGCTTCGGCGTAGATGCGAACCATCGGTTCGGTGCCGGATGGACGCATGAGCATCCAGGTGCCGTCAGTGAAGTTGAACTTCACGCCGTCCAATCGATTTATGTTGTCAATCTTTCGCCCGCCGATCATTGTCGGTTCCTGTGCGAGCTTTTCTTTCAACTTTGCGGCGACGTCGTCGGTCAGTTTTACGCCGATGCGTTTCGTTTCGAGCTTGCCGACGCGTTGGTAAAGAGCTTCAAGCTGTTCGCCGATCGACCGGCCAGTCACCGCGACGGATTCGGCAGCGAGGAGGCATGCGATCAACCCGTCTTTCTCGGGGTAGTGATGACGGATCGAAAGTCCCGCCGATTCTTCGCCGCCGAGAATGATCTCGTCTTTGATTATCAATTCGCCGATGAACTTAAAGCCGACCGGCGTTTCGTAAAGCTGCAGGCCACGATCTTTCGCGACGCGGTCGATCAAGTTCGACGTCGCTACCGACCTCGCCAGGCCAAGCTTCCATCCGCGGCTCTCCGCGAGATAATCGGCAAGCAATGCGACGAGCTTGTTCGGTTCGATGAACGTCCCGTCGCTGTCAATGATCCCAAATCGGTCGCCGTCACCGTCGGTTGCGAGTCCGAGGGTCAGACCTTTTGTGGTCACTGCATTTCGCAGTTCGTCGAGCTTGTCTTCGCCAGGCTCCGGAGCTTTTCCACCAAACGTGACGTCACGCCAATCATGTATCGTTTCAACCTCTAGCCCGTGATCGCGAAGGATCTTGTCGAGATACCCGCGGCCCGTACCGTAGAGGCAGTCGTAGGCGTATCGGCCCTTGCTCGCTGCGATAGCTTCGAAGTTGATCTTCGATTTCAGATCGCCGAGATACGCTTCACGCGGATCAAAACTCTCAATGCTCCCGCCTTCTGCGTCCGCAGGATTATCATTATTCTCTACTGACGCTTCGATTAGCTTCGTTACATCGGGAAGTGCCGGTGCTCCGTCGTGCGTCGAGAACTTGATCCCTTGATACTCGGGCGGATTGTGCGAGGCTGTGAAATTCAATGCCCCCGCCGCTTTCATATTGCGGATCGCGTGCGAGATGGTGGGTGTTGGCACGGGATGGCCGCAATGCAATACGCGAAACCCTTTTGCCTCCGCGATCGCGGCGGCGACTGCTCCGAAACGCTCACCCATGAACCGAGTGTCGTTGCCGATGATCAGCGTGTTGCCGGGCAGCTTCTGGTCGCCGGAGTCTTCGCCATC
>JAQSDP010000099.1:3593-6571 GCA_029945985.1 bacterium
TCGGGCTGAGTTTTCAAATATCCGCAAACCGCTCTCGCGACCCGTTCGACGTTTGCGAACGTAAAGTCTTCTGCGATGATCGCCCGCCACCCCGACGTGCCAAACTTGATCTTCATTGCGTTAGGCTCTTCGAGCGACCGAACTTACTTTTTGATTCGTTTCTTTGAGCTGTTTACCAGTAATACCCTTGAAGTTGTTGTACGGTAGCACACCTGCTTAGGTTTGTAAAGCACAATTTGTACTGTTTAACCTGTGCTTTTGTAACAGTTAAATGCTCTACCCTAAGAAGGTGGCTAAAAGGAGCGCTTAAGCCGGCAGATTCGGGATCGGGTGGGTTTTCGTAATTAACTGAAGTTTGACAAATGTACTCGCCCGCAAATGGCCGTTGACCTGGTTAAGCGGGGGCTTAAAAGCTATGATGGGCAAAATGGCACACATTCGAGGAATGGTTAATCAGCGTGTCAGAATGACTCACCCTGGTATGCTAAGGAGAGCAGCGGTCTGTAGGAAACCTTAGTGATTTACGCTCTTTTGCTCGCGGGGCCAAGGGCATACGAATTGCATTGTCATATCGACATTCGTCCGCGACTGCCTCTGCACGATTAGACAATCCAGGCGTCCGACGCTAATTTAGCTGATCTCAGCTGGTGGAGAAGATATTTTATGAGACCGATCAAGCATTTTGAAAAGGGCCTTACTTATGTGGCTGCGGGGGCGTTTAACGCTGTACGTTCCATCAATCAGTTCAAGCCGAACGCATCTTTTATTCCCAAGTGGTCGGACAAGCCGATTTTGAAATCGTGGCAGAAGACGAAGCCGACATTGGGATTCCCTCGTCAGACGGATTCGCTTTGCCCGAACTGTGTTATCGAGGCTCGCGAGGCGATCATCAATGGCGACAAGGAAGTTTCGGTACTGATCAACGAAAAGGTCGGTGAGATCAAGGCGCAGATCATTGAGCGTGATGGCGAGGTCTGGATGATCAAGGATTGTCCGGAGCACGGCCACTTTGAAGACTTGATGGCCATGGACTCGAAGTTCCTTCAGCACATCGAATCTCTTTTCCCCGGACGCGACCAGGATGCCCACAACGACGAGAAGCTCCACAACCACGGTAGTTCGTCGGTCAAATATGGCCGCGGAGCTGTGTTGACGGTTGACCTTACCAATCGCTGTAACATGATGTGCGATCCGTGCTTCATGGACGCGAATCAGGTCGGGTTCGTGCACGAGCTGTCGATGCAGGATGTACAGGAAATCCTCGACAACGCAATCCAGATCAAGCCGCGTCGTCAGATGTCGGTGCAGTATTCAGGTGGTGAGCCGACGCTGTCGCCTTACTTCCTCGATGCGGTCCGATATGCACGTAAGGTTGGATACAACTCGGTGCAGGCGGCGACCAACGGAATTGAGTTCGCGAAATCGAAAGAATTTTGCCGCGAGGCTGCTGAGGCCGGACTGCGATTCGTATATCTCCAGTTCGACGGTATCGGCAACGACGCTAACTCGCACCGCCAGATCGGCAACTTGTTCGATGTAAAGCTGCGTGCGATCAACAACCTGCACGAAGCGGGCGTCGATATCATCTTGGTTACAACGCTGGTCAACGGTATTAATAATGACCAGGTCGGAACGATCATCCGGTTCGCACTTGAGAATCCTAAGAAGATCTCGTTCATCGCGTTCCAGCCGGTATCGTTCACGGGCCGTGACGAACACATCACCGAGCAGCGTCGTCTGCAGCAGCGATATACGCTTGCTCACCTCGCGCACGATGTGAAAGGGCAGGTCGGTATTACTGAACCTACGCGTGACTGGTTCCCGCTTTCATTGATGGGAGCGTTCGCCGATTTCGCGGACGTCGTCCACGGGCCTGAGGCCGAATGGGGACAGGTTAGCTGCGGCTGCCACCCGAACTGCGGCGTCGGTACGGCGGTGATGGTTAATAAAGATACGAAAGAGATGGCGCCGGTTCCGCAGTTCCTGAACATTCAGGGCCTGGTTACCGATATGCAGCACATCACGGACACGAACCGCGGCAAGTGGTTTTCGAACCTGATGATGGGCCTCGCGCTTCTCAAGAACTACAACCCGTACGGCGCACCGAATTCGTTGACACTTGGCGGCATCCTCAAGAAGTTCGACAAGTCGTTCGGCCTGTCGGGCAAGGATTACGGAAAGGTCGGTCCGGACCGCACGATCGAAGACATCGAAAAGCGTCGCCAGGACCCTTGGAACTTCCTGTTCATTGCAGGTATGTGGTTCCAGGATCTGTTCAACTACGACTTCCGCCGCACGGAGATGTGCATCATCCCCTACGGCACCCAAGAAGGCGAGATTAGCTTTTGTGCATACAACACCGGCATCGGCTGGAGAAATATCATCGAGCACATGCACCAGAACGCGACCGTCGCGCAATGGTACAAAGATCACGGCCGTCACGAGGTATTTGCTCGCGGTAAGGAAGTCGACCTTGGCGATGCTTCGCACAACCTTAACCTGAATCAGGTCGACCTGACCCGTCCGAACAAGCCTGAAATGGAAGGCCCGAAGACGGCAGCTGAAGAAATGCAGATGATGCGCAAGCTCTACAACCAGATG
Organism: bacterium; assembly: GCA_029945985.1. Classification (GTDB taxonomy): domain Bacteria; phylum Acidobacteriota; class Blastocatellia; order Pyrinomonadales; family Pyrinomonadaceae; genus OLB17. The sequence goes on from JAQSDP010000099.1 coordinate 6,195, forward strand.
GTTCTAGAGAAAAACCAGATCAAGGGCGAATCGCTCGTCCAGATCGGCGGCATCAAGCGCGAGAAAAAGGCTGACAAGTCGATGGCTGTAGCTGAGTAGTCAGAAGTCAGTAGTCAGTAGGGCCCGCGGAGCGATCCGCGGGCTCTTTTGTTTTGTGGAAATCGTGCGTGTTAATATGTGCCCGATGAAAAAGCCGATCAAGCTAACGTTTTTCCTCTCGATCTCATGCTTTCTCTGGTCACCCGCGGAGAGCCAGGCGCAGCCAGTTCGAGGTTCGGGGCCCTCGGCAGGATTGGTCGACGTCGGCGGCGGACGTTTGTGGATGGAATCGGCAGGCAGCGGCGGGCCGACGGTCGTACTCGATTACGGGCTAGGCG
>JAQSDP010000100.1 GCA_029945985.1 bacterium
TTGACGTTTATCCATATAGACACTGTTCAATGCATATATCGCGACCCCACCCTTTTCGATCCGGTAGTATTCTTCGCCGTTCATGTTGAACAAGGCATAAAGTCGCTGGTTGGGAGAATCGTGATTGCCGAGTGATGCATAAAACTGTACGCCCTTATCCAGTAAAGCCTTGTACGGCTCTTCGAACTTCTTTTTCATGTCGGCCGGCGTATCTTCGTAATAAATGTTATCGCCGGTCATCAGAACTGTGTCGTAATTGAAAGTTTGGTGATATCGGTCCATCAGAGCCGCAAGTTCATACTGGTCCTTGCTCCCACGTCCGGCATCGCCAAACACCAGCATCCGAACAGATCCCGCCCGGTTCGGAAGATTGAGATTTACCCCCGGTGCGGGCGGGATACTGGTTACTATTTGCTGGCCGAAATAGGCGTGCGGCAGGAAGAATACAAGAGCGGCGAATAGTGCCGATATATAATTGCAAACTTTGCGCATGAGAACTTACCCTCCTTGAAAACCTACTGACTCGCGACTACGGAACGGCGTTGGTGACGTAATCTACGATTAGGGCATTTTCCCGATCTACGAGCAGCATATGGCGTCCGACGAATCTATATTTCAATTGCTTGGGAAGCTGCGGCAGCACTAGTAGCAGCGTTGCAGGCATTTCAAGGATCTCTTGCGACTCCGGATATGGATAATCAACACGGATGGCGACAGCTTTGTTCTCCGCCTCTATGACCTCTTTACGCAGCTCGGCCTTTTGGGTCGCATCGAGCTCGATGGCGATCACCCGTTTAAAATAAGCCGCGATCGCCGGCGTAAAGATCGCCCCCTGCTTTAGGCCCGACCGCGACTTTTGGACTGCCTTCAAAAAGGCTGCCTTATGTTCTGCGATCTGTCGGGGTGACGCCTGTTTCGGAATCGGCCTTATAGAGCGTTCGATTTCCTCACGCTCGCCAGCATAGGCCTTTACTCTCGCCTCAAAGTCGCAAATGACCGAGTCTGCTGCCCGGGAATTTTGCGTCTGGCCGAATGAAACTGAAAACGAAAATGTCAGTAATGCAAACAATCCGTAATGCTTCAATACGTTTTTCATGTCGTTTACCTCGAAACAAGGCGAGTGTCGCAAACGACGTACCCTAAATAAAGATCCGCGAAATCGCTGGGCCGCCAAAGGAGTAAGCGGCCGGCGCGAGATCGCGGATGAAGATTTTGAAAGCTCCTATTTAGTTATCGTATCTGAGTCTCGTAAGAAGTCTTGATCCGAAGCTGCTGGGCCTGATTGAGCTTGATATGTTTGCCGCGTTCGACTACTACTGCGCCTACGCCGAAGGCGGCTCCGACGCCGGCGCCGACGGCGGCTCCGACGGGACCGCCGATGAGGCCGATTCCGGCTCCGGCTCCGGTTGCGACACCGACCTTGATCAGGTCGGGCTTGAGCGTGCTCTTGCCGATCGCGGTTCCTTCGGTATCGACGGTCTTGACGTTATCTCCTTTGATCGGAAGCACTTCCGTGAGGATCGCGTCGAAATTGGTCCAGCGGCGTTCGGTGACTACGAGGCGGTCGAATGAGAGGAGCATCTCGGATCGACGCTTGATGCGGCCGGGTTTTACTACCTTATCGACATGGCCTTCGATGCGTGCGCCGGCGATCTCGACGGGTGAGACGACGCGGGCGGTGAATTTGTCGCCTTCGCGATTTCGCTCAGTATCCATGGCCTCGTCGAGTTCGAGGATGATCTCGGTATCGCGGGGGATGATGATCACCGGATCGTCGGTCGTGACGTATGCGACCTTCTGGATCGCAGGCCGCTCGGGAGCCGATTCAGTGGTCGCCGGTTCATCTGACGGGGTCGTTACAGGTGTTTCAATTACAGGCGCGGTGACCGCTGTTTGAGCTTCGACGATCGGCTCGCTTACAGGCTGGGCGACCGGCTCATTAACGGGTTCTACAACCGCCGGTTTTGCCTGTGCTGTGCCTCGGCGAGCAATGTTTACGGGGATGGCAGCGTCGAACGATCTCTTTCCAAAGCCTGTATCATAACCGGACTCAAAGCCCTGCTGATAGCCGTCTTTGTAATCTTCGATCGTGCCGTAATCCTTGTTATAGGCACGGTCGGCCTTGGCATATTCAGAATGGCGGGTGTAGTTCTTGTCGTTAGCGTCGATGGAATCCCGATAACCGGCCATATAACCGTCGGAATAACCTGTGCGATAACCTCGTTGGAGTGCGATCTTTGCTGCGTCCTGTGCCTGGGCGGGCATCGGCAGGGCTATGAAAGAAAGAATGGCTGTGGAAAAGATCAATGAAAGGCTCACTAAACTGCGTGCTAGCTTCATTTACGGCTCCTTTTGACTGGTAGTATTGCGACAAGAAACGGTTTGTCTGCATAAGTTATACCTGAGTGCTTAAGAATTTACAAGAACTTTTATGCAGAGTGCTTAAGATTCTGGTCAAAATCCGGCAGGTTCCGGTAAAAGGGACAGCGACGGCTCCTGAAATGTGCCCGTTGCAGGACGGTTGCAGGACGGATTTTCGATCAGAATGTACGCCCTGCATCGTGCTTTTTGGTTTTGAATCGGGGAAATTTCATCCTGCACCGCACTATTCATTTCGTGCCTTTCGTGTGGTTCGTGGTTAAAGATATCCGGAGGCCACAGAACGAGAAGAAAAGAACGAGCGAGCTAACCACGAAATACACGAAACGGCACGAACGAGATCCACGAAAAAGCCGTTTGCCAGAATGTGCTATCTATGATACACTCCTCTGCGTATGCAATGGACTAACTTTGACCCATTTATACTGCCGAAGACCGCGACCGAGATCCACGTGACGCTGGGGCCGCGGGGGAATTTCTATTTGAATAGCGGGGCGATGATGAAGCTGGGCGATCCGGTGGCGGTGAGGCTGATGTTCGATAAGGAAGCGGGCATGATCGGGATCACGGCGGCGCCGTTGAAGGCAAAAGGTGCGATCGAGCTGCGTGCGAAATACGGCGAAGATTCGCCCGGACGCACCTTCCGCTGCACGCCCTTCTGCAACGAACTCGGCATCCTTCCGGAACGCACGATCATGTTCCGCGACCCCAAGATCGAAGACGGCGTCCTCATCCTCAACATCAACACAACCATCCCCGCTCCCCGCCGAGCCGACCCGGTCGAACATCGGCGATATAATTCAGCGGAAAATTGACAGCGGTTGTGACGAGCCGGCCACTGTCAGTACCACCTGCGGTAGCGGGTGGTTTTTCTCTGCCGACAGACTACGCAAAGTCCAGAAAGTCATCGCCCTGCGAGTACAGCACGTAGTCGACCGCGCGATCTAACTCGGCACGAGTCCACAGCCAACACTCACTTCCTTTATCGGCCCATGGAGTCTCGTACGACCTGTACAACCCAGTCTCTCGGAGGCTTCTCGTCGCATTTGCCTTGAAAGCGTTCAAGGCGATGAAAGGTTTCGCGACTCCGATATTAGCGACCGAATGGATGTGATTAGTCCTTGCGTTTGCGGCGTATAGTTCCCAGCCGCGATTGGTACAAGTGTGTTTGATCGACGCTTCAATGCAGTCTCGTTGCAATTTGTTGAGTATCAGCGGTTCGCGATTCATCCGCTTCTGGTTGGTTGCGATCCATTCCGGTGTACCCGGTAAATGTTTCGACTTGTAGCGGTTTCGGTGACGGCTGGTCGAGCCTCTCGGGTCGCCGTGCAGCCATGTGCCAAACGTCCGAAACGTGATGAAGTAGGCAAGCGGGAGTTCTCGGTCGTTCCACATCTCGGGTGATGATAAACGAGTCGATCCGCCGCGTACAACCACCCGCTACGGCAGGTGGTACTGACATAAGCCGACGCTCGCGGTGATAACTGCGCAGAAAAATCGTTGAGTTGTTGGCGGTTTGCTGATAATGTGGCGGAATTATGAAAAACCATATCCTGCTTTCTGGACTCCTTTTGTTATCGGTTGTTTTTGTTGGAAACGTCGCGGCTCAGCATGATGAGTCGTCAAAGGCCGTTGCGGGCGGTGGGGTTTTGGTGAAGGGTTGGACGGGCGAGATCGATGCTAAGGAGAAGGCGGACGGAATGACGCTCAACAGTGCAAAGCTGGCCAAAGAAGGTAAAGGAATGCGTGTAACGACCGGGCCGGCGGTTACGTATTGGGATGCCAAGAAAACGGCAAAGGGCGATTACACTGTCGGCGCGACCTTTACCGAAGCAAAGTATATGAGCATCAACGACCATCCGCACCCTTACGGGATCATGGTCGGCGGCAATGATCTCGGCACGGCGAACGCGAGCTACCTTTACTGTGCCGCTTACGGAAACGGATCGTTCATATTTCGCGGATTCGGCCCCGCACCGTTCCAGTTGGGCGGGCGTGCTCCGATCAAGAACGACGCGGTCAACAAGGCCGCCGGCGTGGGCCAACCCGTCACGCAGATCATCGCCGTCACCGTAAAGGGCGACTCGATCTCTTGCTCGATCAACAACAAGATCGTCGCCACGCACACAAGGTCAGAGGTGGTAGGCGCAGGCAAACTCAAATCCACCGACGGCCACTACGGCCTCCGCTTCGGCCACAACACCGACGCCACCGTCACCGACTTTAAGAAATCAAAAACGCAATAGCCGCCATAGATTCACAGTTAGGTCCTTTATCAAATGCGGCTTTAAATGGCTCACCCGTGTCGACACGGCAGTGAGCTCTACCGGCTGATCGAGTGAGCGCGCGCGGGCGACCTCGCAAGATTATGAAAACGACAGCCTCGCGGGGGCGAGACTACCCACAAGATCATGGCAAAAACCGGCTTTGAGCTGAAAACCCTACCGCCGCTCCTGCGGAATGCGTCAGATCGGTCGGGTTGGGCGTTATGCATAGGCGCGGGCACTTCAGTTCCGGCGTTCCCAAACTGGCATGTTCTAGTTGAACGGCTGATGGCGCGCGACCCGTCCGTGTCTGACTCCGAAGCGTTAGCAAGAGAGTTTTCCGAAAAGTTCAGTTACGACGCATTGATTCAGTCGGCAAAAGATCGACTTGTTCTGTCAGATGAAGAATTTACGAAGCTACTGGTGGAAGCTTTGTACGCTAACGTTCGCAGCAGATTGGACGACGATCAATGGTCTGATTTTGTAAATGCGATGGGCGCGATGCAGTTAGGTCGTCTCGGCCTCGGCGAATGGCGGAGGTTCTTAGCGACGTTCAGTGCTACCTTTCCGAATACCTCAGCATTCAGCCTAGCCGAGATACTCGTAGACGTGTTAGACACATCGATTGCACCTGACGCGATCGTGTCGTTCAATGCCGAGCCGCTGCTCATGGCGTTGATAAATGGGCTGCTTGCAAACAATATCGCTTGGCCAAGTGGTACACCCCCACACGCAGGGTTGCTAAAAACTAAATTCGATGTGGTTACACGGGGGATCTCGGATCGAAAGAGTGGACGGATTCCGTTTGTTTTCTGTCATGGGCTACTTCCAGTTCCAGGAACGCCCGGGACAAAACTCAGTTCCCACTCAATTGATAAGCTCATCTTTTCAGAGGGAGCGTACCTTCAACTCGCTAATACGGCCTTTTCATGGCAATCATCGATGTTTATAGATACTTGCCTGTCAAACACGGTCGTCTTTGTCGGGCTTTCCCTGACCGACTCAAATATGCGTAGATGGCTTGCTTGGATTCAAGCAAATCGCTTACAAGAACTGCAAAGCATGGGCACTCATGACGTGGAGTCAACTACGCATTATTGGATCGAAAAGGTTCCAGCTTCGACGACATCAAAAAGGTGGATTGAATCTTGTGTGGCTCACATGGGAGTGCGGCTGATTTGGATTAATGACTGGAAAGAAGTCGGGCTGGTATTCAAAACTTTGCTCGGGCTCTAACTTTGAAATGGATGAACAGCCGCAGGTGTAGGATACCTTGCGAATAGTGTGATCGGACACCTGACACGGGTTTGAGGACCATCGGATAGTTTCTACACCCATTTGGACTGATGCTTACCAAATTACGAATAAGAAACTTCAAGTGTTTTGAAGATCACACCGTGCCGTTTAGCACTGGTACCACAGTAGTTGTGGGCCGTAACAATGCGGGCAAGTCGACAATTGTCGAAGCATTGCGGTTGATTGCGATCGTGTCGTCTCGTTATCAGTCGCTAAATTATCATGATGTTCCGTCATGGCTCGACATACCTCGAATCCAGAGGGGCGTGGCGCCGGATATAAGCAATATTGAATTCAACCAAGAAGCAACTTTCTTTCAATACTCCGACCCTCCAAGCATCCTCGAAGGGACGTATAGTAACGGCGCAAGTATTACCGTATATCTGGGTGCCGACCAGTCAATCCATGCGGTGATAAAGGGATTAAACGACAAGCCGATCCGGAATCGAGGTGAAGCACAAGAGCAAAGGATTCCAAGAATCAGCATCATGCCCCAGATTGGGCCGGTGTCGAAGTCCGAAAATAGACTTAGCGACGATTACGTTCGCCGCGCCCTGTCATCGCCGTTATCGTCCTCACATTTCAGAAACCAGCTGAGAGTTATTAAAGAGTCGTTCG
>JAQSDP010000101.1 GCA_029945985.1 bacterium
AATCTATTTGACGGACGCTTCAGTCAGTGGATTTGAGCGGGTAAGGCGAGCGAAGAAACGTCGGAGTGGTTCACTGGTTCCGAATCCCGTGATCATCGCATCTGCTATCTTTGGCGAATTCGACAAGAAGCGAAGGGCTCGGCATGTGCGGAGACGTTTTCCGAACGCGGCCGCGTGAGAGATTCGATAGGCGTTTGCGATCGCATCAAGGTCTTCCGATTCCATTATGGCCTTGCACGCGATCCGTGAACTCTCCAGTGCCATCGATATCCCGCTGCCCGTAAAAGGATCGATGAACGCGGCAGCGTCGCCGATCGCGATGATCCCCGGGCTCGGAGCGGGATCCATCGAGCCATAACGAACTATCGGCACCGAGATCCATTCGCCTTCGACCGCAATATCCGCAAGCACCTCGGCTGCTCGTCTATTCTTTAGAACCGTCGCTTCTAAGACCTTAATCGGATCGCTCCCGACCGATCTGACTAAAGCTGCATCGACAATAAAGCAGAGGTTAAAGACGCCGCCCTCGACTTGTGAGCAACCTCCGTATCCACCCGGATAGCTGAAGATCTCACACGCGCCGGGCTCGATCCTTGCCCCTTGAAGGTGAGCCTTGAAGGCTACCTGTCCCGCTTTTCGAGCAGCGGTCGCTGCGTCGAACTTCTTCGCCACATATCTTCCGCGTCCGGTCGCGTCGATAACGATCGAGGCAGTTACGCCATGGGGCACGCCGTCCGATGAACGCAAGCTGAGATGGACCGGCTGGCCGTTCATCACGGAAAGGTCGAGGACGGATGTTTCAGTTAGCACATCGACGCCGCATTCGCCGGCACGATCCAAGAGGATCTGGTCGAGCGACCGACGGCTTAGCCCGATCGAATCGCCGTTGTTTTTGGCGAGCCACCGACTAGAGACTGAGAATGATCTGCCGCCGGAACTATAAAATACCGTCTTGTGGATCGGCTGAGGGCCATGCCGGTCTACCTGCGGAATTACTCCAAGAACCTCAAGATGATCGAGGCATTCAGGCGAGACGAACTCCCCACAGAGCTTATGCCGAGGAAAGCTAGCTTTATCGACCAAAAGCACGTTCCGGCCGGATCGAGCGAGACGGATCGCAGCCGACGAGCCCGCTGGGCCCGCTCCCACGATCACGACGTTATAGTTATCATTGAACGTAGATCTATCCATCTGCCGTAAGAATCAGTCTGCCGATCGCGGATCGCTCGATCTTCAAATTTTCTAATCCTGAGCTTTGTGCTAGCGTTTTGAGTTCCGTTGGCCTGAAGGATCGCTTTATCGAAAGCGATCCATCGTCGCGCGTGAAACGCTGAAGCAACAACGTTCCTAGCAGCTTGAACGTAATGTATGACAACGCATTTCGCTCAAGATCGATCACGATCAACTTCCGGCGCGCCACCCTTCTCATTTCGAGCAACAACTTCATCGCCGCCGAATCATTCAAATGGTGAAGAAACAGCGTGCAGAAGACATAATCGATACTCTTGTCCGCGAATGGAAGTACAAGAGCATTTCCCTGAACCGCAAGGTGTCCCTCGTCCGCTATTCCGCGAGCCGATTCGGGTGACATCTCGAGCCCGATCGAGTTAAGGTCCGATCCAGGAAGTTTGTTCTTCAGGTAAGTCAAGAGCGTCCCTGACCCCGCACCCACATCGAGAATCGACAGTTTACCTAACTTCTCGGCAGAAACGTCCGATATCAGTGCTCGCTTCAACGCCCGCGTCTCGCCAAACATCCGATGAATGAACCACATTTCCTTTTGCCAGCGAAGATATTCATCCCGAGTAAATTCGCCGCGGTCGAGGCGTTCGGTTTCAAGACTCCGAGTTCGAAATTCGCTGAACATCATTCGGCGAAGCGCTTCAGGACAAGAGCGCTGTTCTTTGAACCGAATCCGATGCAGTTGCAAAGCGCGACGTTGATCTCGTGCGAACGCGGGACGTTCGGCACATAATCGAGATCACACTCCGGATCGGGCGAATCAAGATTAATTGTCGCGGGCACAGTCCCTGTGTCCATCGCGAAGAGCGTAGCTGAGATACCGGCCGCACCGCTCGCGCCTTGGGGATGGCCGATCTGTGATTTCGTTGCCGACATCGGGATCGTATAAGCGTGCTGGCCAAGCGCCTGTTTCACGGCAGAGGTCTCGATCTTGTCGTTCAAGACTGTCGCCGTTCCATGCAGGTTTACGTAATCGATCTCGTCCGGCTCGATCGCGGCGTCTCGAAATGAGAGCGTCATCGCTCGAGCCGGTTCTTCGCCGGAGTCGTTGAGTCTGACTCGGTGATAGGCGTCGCAAGTGGAGCCGTACCCCGCGATCTCCGCGTAGACCTTAGCGCCGCGATTCACCGCTCGCTCAAGATCCTCCAGCACGTAGACGTAGGCTCCTTCACCAAGGACCATGCCGGAACGATCGCTGGAGAATGGCCGGGAAGCCTTCGTCGGATCATCGTTCCATTGGTCAGTTAGCACTCTCATCAGTTCAAATCCCGCCAGGATGCCGGGAGCGATGGGTGCGTCTACGCCTCCGGCGATCATCACATCCTGACGACCGTGGCGAATGTGTTCGGACGCGTAGAAGATCGCGTCCGTTGAGCTTGTACAGCCCGTGGATACCACATGCGAAAGCCCTCGAAAGCCAAACGCCATTGATACCTCGGAGGAGAGTCCTCCGTGCGTCGATGCGGGAATGATGTAGACGCTCGCCTTGTTCTTTGGTCCAACGAACCAGTATTCGTAATGCTTCTCAGTGAACGCGAATCCGCCGCCGCCCGTTCCGATCTCGACGCCTATCGAACGCCGCTCCTCGATCGACATTTCGGTAGTCTCGATCCGAGCGTCAGCCAAGGCCTCCGCCGTAGCCCGGAGAAGCAGCGGCACGGTCCGCGGGACGTTCTTCTTATCTTTCGAAGGGATCTGCGAAGGCCATTCGAATTCATCCACCTGCGCGGCGATCTGGACCGGCAGGGAAGTGGTGTCGAAGCTTGATATCCTGCTTACGCCGCTCTTGCCGGACTTGAACGATTCCCATAGGCAGTCCCGACACTGACCGATGGGGCTCATAACGCCGATTCCGGTGATCGCCACGCGGCGGCTGGATTGTCGTGTGCTAAAGGTTTTGCCCATTGTTCGTCCTCGTAAAGTCATTCGTTTGCAATCCCATTCCCGTCCGCGCTTGCCGTAGATGTACATGCGTCGCGATTGTTGCCCGTTCCCCAGATACAATCTCCGGATGATACACTTAACTATATGAGAAAGCCCGTGATAGCCGGAAATTGGAAGATGTATAAACTTCTAGGGGACGCCGTCGATACGTCTCTGGAATTGAAAACTCTCGTCGCAAACGCGACTCATTGTGAGGTCGTGATCGCGCCCGTGTTTACTGCGTTGAAGACGGTTGCGGACCGCCTAGAGGGCTCGAATATTCACGTAGCGGCCCAGGATTGCGCGATCCAGAACGACTTTGGCGCTCACACCGGCGAGGTAGCACCGGTCATGCTCAAGGATGCCGGATGCAGCCACGTCATCGTCGGCCATTCCGAACGTCGGCAGTTTTACGGCGAGACCGATGAATCGGTCAACTGGAAGACAATGGCGGCACTCGCGGCCGGGTTGACCCCGATCGTTTGCGTCGGTGAACAACTCCCCGACAGGGAAGCGGGCGATGCCGAATCGGTTGTGAAAACGCAGCTTGAAGGCGGACTAAACGGTTTGACAGTGAGCGACCTGGAACGTATTATAGTCGCTTACGAGCCTGTCTGGGCGATCGGAACGGGTAAAACCGCCACGCCTGAACAGGCTCAAGAAATGCATGCCTTCATCCGCGAATCGGTCGGGGAAGTGCACGGAAACGACGCCGCTGAGAATCTTCGGATCTTGTACGGCGGCTCGGTAAAGCCGGACAACATTGCCGAGCTTATGTCTCAGGAAGATGTAGACGGTGCTCTGGTCGGCGGTGCCAGTTTGGACGCCCAGAGCTTTTCAAAGATCGTGAACTACAAACAGTAGTTCGATAGGTGGTAACCAAGTTGCTATACGTACTTTACGTTCTATTTTTTATTTCGTGCCTCGTGCTGATCGGCAGCGTGCTGCTTCAGCCCGGTAAGACGGATGCGGGAGCTCTCTTCACGAGCAATATCTCGAACGCGGCGTTCGGTCCGCGTGGTACGGCTTCGGTGCTTTCCAAGATCACGATCGTTGCGGCATCATGCTTTATGGTGCTCGCACTTTTGATCTCGATGCCGGCTCTTCAGGGCGGGGTTTCCGTTCTGCAGACAACATCTGCCGACGAACCAGCACCGGCCCCGGCGGAAGTTGCACCAGCCGCCTCAGACGCAAATGCTGTGCCCTTTAACGCGGCTCCGGCGAATACGACAGAAGCTCCGACAAACGCGGCTCCGTCCAATCAATAGTTCTTTTTCAATATTGCTCAGGTGGCGTAATTGGTAGCCGCGCACGTTTGAGGGGCGTGTGGAGTAATCCGTGGGGGTTCGAGTCCCCCCCTGAGCACCATTTCGGCAAAGGCGGACGTTCAGTCTGCCTTTTTCGTTTTAGGCGACGATCATCGTACCGGTTCCTTCGTTGGTGAAGACTTCGGCGAGGATCCCGTTCCTCGAATTGCCGCTGATCACGTGGGCAGATCCGACACCGCTTTCCACCAGGCTGATCAGGTTCTCAAGCTTCGGGATCATTCCGACCGCAGCACGCCCGCTGCTGATCATCTTCTTTGCCTCGAACACGCTCAACCGGTCGATCTTCGAGTCCGGATCCTTTGCGTCCAGATATATGCCGTTAACGTCGGAGAGCAGGATCAGCTTTTCAGCCCCTAGCTTGATAGCGATCTGAGAAGCTATCGAGTCGGCGTTGATGTTGTAGATCTTGCCCTCGTCATCGGCTCCGAGGGATGAAATGACTGGCATGAAGTCGTGTTCAAGGAGAAGGTTTATAAGCCGTGTGTCAACTTCGACGATGTTGCCGACGTGACCAAAGTCCACCGTCGCTTTCTTGCCCGTTTCCTGATTCATCACGTCTCGCGGCGGCCGCCGCTCCGCCAAGATCACGCCGCCGTCGAGGCCGGAAAGGCCGACTGCCGATACACCGCGATTGCGTAGCGCTGAGAGGATTTCGGTATTGATCTTCCCGCGAAAGATCATCTTTGCAAGCTCGAGGGTGTCGTCATCTGTCACCCGTCGGCCTTCGATCACTGTCTGCACAACTCCGAGCTTTCGGGCGAGCTCCGTAAGTTGCTTACCGCCGCCATGGATCACGCAGACGCGAATACCGACTTGGTGGAGCAATGCCAATTCTTCAGCAAGCGACATCAGAATCGCCTTGTCTTCCGTCACCTTGCCGGACAATTTGACGACAAAAGTCGTTCCCTTGAATCGCTGAATGTAGGGAAGGGCTTCACGGAGAAGATCTAAGGTGCCAATATTCATTTGATCAGCTCCGTCATTATGGCCTTTTGAATGTGGAGGCGGTTCTCAGCCTCATCCACCACGATCGAGTTTGGTGAGTCGATCACAGAATCGGTGACGATCACGTTCCGCCGAACCGGCAGGCAATGCATAAACCTGGCATCCGCCGTCTTAGACATCTTCGCGTCGTCGACGATCCACTTGTCACGATATAGCGCTCGCTCACGGATTTCTCCCTCTGGGTCGCCGTAGAAATTCTTGCTTCCAAAGCTCTTCGCGTAAACCACCTCGATCCCGTTAAATGCTTCATCTGGGTCATTGGTGAATTCGACTGATCCGCCGTTTGCCGCCGCCTGCGACTGGATCTGCCCGAGCAGTGCATCATCCAGTTCGTAGCCCTTCGGATGAGCGATACGCAGATCGTGGCCAAACTGAGCCGCCGCAAGCGCGAAACTATTCGGCACCGCCATCGGTAACGGCTTCGGATGCCATGCCCATGTCAGCAGAACCTTTTTCTTCTGGGTTCCAAGATGCTCACGTATTGTCATCATATCCGCCATCGACTGACATGGATGATGCATCGCCGATTCGAGGTTTATGATCGGAATCGACGCGTACCGAGCAAACGCCTTCAGGATCGGGTCGGTTCGCTCAGTCTCCCAATCTTCGAGGGCAGCGAAGGTGCGCACGCCGATCGCTGAAACGTAGCGCTCGAGAACTCGAACGAATTCGTTCAGATGCTCCGTCTTGTTCCCGTCCATCACCACTCCCTCGCGATGCTCAAGCGTCCAAGACGTGCCCCCCGGCTCAAGAATCACCGCATTCCCACCGAGTTCGTATATCCCAATCTGCATAGACGCTCGCGTGCGCAGGCTCGGATTGAAGAAGACGAGCGCGATAGACTTACCCGACAATGGCTTCGTCGCCAGCCGATCCGATTTGAGCGCGACCGCATGATCAATGAGTCCTTTGAGCTCGGCGGTTGAGAAATGCTCGGTTGTTAGAAAATCTTTATTCATTGATTCCGATCAGTGTCTCAGGCGAGAGGTCCAGCATTTGTCCTATATGCTCGATCCTGATGTCGGGAGACGGATATTTCGTGA
>JAQSDP010000102.1 GCA_029945985.1 bacterium
CGGCGATGATTGCCATTAGCCACGCGAATCCATCCACCACGCCGAACTGCAGCCAAAACATCCCGACCAGCAATACCGTCGAAAAAGCTATGCCCATGGCAACCTTGGGCAAGAGCAACCATAGGCTTGCCGTTACGGGAACGCTGTAAAGTTCTTCGTAAAGGTTTTCGGGGGTGTCGTTCAGCGGTTCTTCCATAATTGTGCAAAAAAATTAACATAAATCGTCGAGTTAATCGATTCCGAGCTTCTTGGTCGATACGCGAACTTTCGTTTTGCGGCCGGACTAATATCTCAGATCTGCAATTTCAATTTAAACAAATGCACCGGGAAGGATTCGAACCTTCTAAGCTTCAGTGAGCGACAGTTTTACAGACTGCCTGCCTTCTCCAACAGGCGGCCGGTGCGTAAATACGGCTATTCAGTTGTCAAACATCGAAGCAAAAGGAGCGGCTACTCTCGGGCTTCCAATATCCCAGGCGTAACCGCTCCTAAAAAATCACCGGACGAACTGCTTGTCCTGCTTTCGATGTTTCGGGAGCGGGAACGCCGCTCCCGCTGTTTTAATCTGGTTTTCCGGCGCGATCTAAATCGCGCTGTTTAGGTTGATAATTAAGCTGTTCGAGGCTGAAGCACGCCGCGCCGTCCCAAGCCAAGCCAAACCGCATATCGAGCGCGGTCGGTTTGCCTGTCAGGGCCGTTATGCTATGTATCGATCTTCGAATCATCAAAACTATCTCCAAAAAAATTACTTCGCCGAGGCGGAGCAAGTTTGGATTATACACACAGGTCAAAATGTTCTGTCAAGCAATGTTTTTCGAGGCGTCTGAAAAAACTAGAAATGTCGGTATCCGCCGGGCGGTAGAACTTCGCGCTTGGAGTCGCGTTCAAGTTCAACAACGCCAACGGTTTCAGTGATCTCGCCGATGCGGAAAATATCGTCGAAATTTAGCAGTGAAAGTTTTTCTTGCGGACCGGTGAAAAGTAGCTCAAAATCCTCACCCCCATTGAGCGCAAAGTCGAGCATTGCATCAACCGACCCGGCGATCGACATCACTTCTCCCTCAAACGGAATGTCGTTCACACTGATCACCGCCCCGACGTTGCTCGCCCGACAAATGTGGGCGAGGTCCGATGAGATGCCGTCGCTAAGATCGATCATCGAGGTCACGGCTTTGCTATCGCCAAGACGCGGCCCGAGTTCGACGCGAGCGGTTGGTGTGAGTTGTTTTGCAAGCAGGTTCATTCTCGGATCACTGGCGGATTGGTCGAATCGCAGACCTTCATTGAGAAGCCGCAGGCCCGCGGCCGCTCCACCCAATGGGCCAGTGACGTAGATCGAATCTCCGGCGCGCGCGCCCGAGCGCAGAACGGCGGCTCCGGTCGGAACTGATCCGCCGACCGTCGAGTCGATGACGAGTTTGTTCGGCGTGCGCGAAATGTCGCCGCCTACTAGTTTCACACCATGACGGTTCGCTAGTTCATGCCAGCCGTCGTAGAACCGATCGAGAAACCTGCCGCTCCAGAGTGCTTCGGGAATGCCGATGGAGAGTAGCGCCCATACGGGGCTGCCGCCCATTGCAGCGACGTCTGAGAGTGAGACGGCAAGAGCCTTGCGACCGAGTAGTTCTGGCGTAGTCCAATCGAGCCGGAAGTCGATATCCTCAACCAGCATATCGGTCGAGATCAACAGATCCGTCGACGCATCTTTGGGCAGAACGGCACAGTCGTCTCCAACGAGATCGAGGCTGTATTTTTTCTTAATGTTCTTTATGAACTCAAACTCATTCATTTAGTATCTAATATTGACACAAGTTTAATAAACACATAGAATAACGGCGTCTTTGCTATAAAAAACTTTAACGAAACGTATGGGTCAAACAGCTCCGACAATACCTGAAAAATTGTACTTCAAGATCGGCGAAGTGTGCGATCTAGTCGGCGTACAGGCTCACGTTCTTCGTTATTGGGAGACGGAATTTCCACAGCTTTCTCCACAGAAGAATCGATCCGGCCAGCGGAGCTACCGGCGACGTGACGTTGAGATCTCGCTCCGGATCAAGGAGCTTCTCTATGACGATATGTACACGATTGCGGGAGCTCGGAAGAAGCTACAGACCGAACTCCGCGAACCGCCAAAACTCAAGATAGTACATCCAGAACCCCAGCCACAATCAAGTGAGGAGAAAGACTCGCCGGGCTTGTTCGATGAAGATCTGCATATCGACGAGATACACGACGCATCTGAAGCTATTTATTCACATACCTCACGCGGAAATGACGAGCAATTTAGCCCCGAGCAGGTCGAGGCGATCCGTTCGTTATCGAATCAGCTACTCGAACTCCGCGAGATGCTCAAAAACCGTCAGTAAGGAACGTTGACAAATGCTCGCCACGAACCTAATCTAGCACTTGTTTTCCGGGACGTAGCGCAGTCTGGTAGCGCGTTCGCTTGGGGTGCGAGAGGTCGCAAGTTCAAATCTTGTCGTCCCGACCAATAAAGACGGGGCTTTCGATGATTTTCGAAAGTCCCGTCTTTCTACGATGGTGGCAAGATGGTGGCAGTTTCGATTTCTGCCCCCTTTTTTCCTCAAAAATTCTCATTACTTTTCAAAATAATTCGACGCTGGTTCCTTAACTCTCCAACGAGGTGCAGGATCGCTCCATTGGTGCATTTGTCTGCCAAGAATTGCCGTAATTTGCCGTGAATCAGGCTCATTTGACGCGGCACGTTGTTTGCGAAATTGGCAGTGGAACATAGGAGAATCAAACAATGGTTGAAGTTGTAACGATCGAAAAAGCTGAACTGATCCGATTGATAGATATGTCGATCTCCGGGGCCGTCGAGCGGGCAATCCGTTCGGCGAAGCCGCCCGAGATCATGACCAAAGCCGAGGTCGCGAAGTACTTGCAGAAGTCTCACGCCACAATTAACCGCTGGATGCGTTATCAAGGCCTTCCGTTTCACGGAGTAGGCCGTCCCACGTTCAATCGAGCCGAGGTGGATGCGTGGCTAGCGGAGTACTGAAAACCACTATGGCAGTCTACAAACGATTTAAGGGCATAAAGATCACGTCAAAGCATCCTGCCTATGCAAAGGCTCGTTGGTGGGTGTACAAGCGTGTCAAAGGCCAGCCAACGTTGCATCAGGGTCTGCCGGAGGCCCGTACTCGTGAAGAAGCTGAGCTCGCCGAGCGGCAGTTGGTGAAGGCGATGTTCGACAAGACCTACGGCATCGCCGACACCACGACGACGTTCGAAGACTTTGTCGAATCCACGTACCGCAAGTACGTGGAACAGGTCAATGTTAACAAGGGAGCAAAAAACCTTTACATCCGGCTGCTACTCGATCAGCTCAGGGACAGGCCACTACATTCAATCACAGCGCAAGATTGCCGGGATTGTCGATCGAAGCTTCAAATGCGATCGAACAAGCGGAAGAAAGGTGGACTTTCTGCCTCATCAATCAACAGGATCATGTCCACCGCTTCTAAGATCTTCAGTCTCGCCTGTGAAGAAGGAATACTTGACCGCAATCCCATGCAGTACGTCAGATCGCTGCCGGAGCCGCCCCCACGTAAGCGGCTCTTAACGTCCGCACAGAAGGACGCACTGTGGGGGGAACTTGAAGCAGACCAATTGCTGTATCGCCTCGTTATTCTGGCAGTAAATCTTCCACTGCGACGAGGGCAGCTTCTTGCGCTCGATGAAAAAGTGATCGACTTCGAAAACGAACGAGTTTGGGTGATTCGCTCCAAAGGTCGCCCGCCGCGCTCGGTCCCGGTCAACGCGACAGCGTCGAGAGTGCTTCGCGAAATGATTGAGCACAATCAACTGCCGTTTCCTCTGAAAGACTTTCGCAAGCGATGGCATCCGTTACTCATTCGTGCGGGAATCAATAAGCTCGGCGGGACTCGGGAGGAGAATTATCATTTCCACGATCTCCGCAGCTACTTTGCAAGCGAACTAATTCGTCGGAACACAAATCCGCTGATCGTCCAAAATCTTTTCGCCCACTCCGATATGAGCATCACGAACATCTATGCTGAGACAGAAGCTGATCTAATGCTTGAGGCGGTTAAGCGGCTGGACCCAACCTCAACGTGATGATGAGAGATTTCGCGCCAGCATGTGGATGTTTCGTCAGCCTAATATTGAGGACTTGTAAACGAGTTAGGGTCGCCGAGCGTTGGGGGTGTCCGGAAAGAAAAAGCGACTTTTAACCACTGGGTCGCAGGTTCGAGTCCTGCTCGGATCACCAATAAAATCAATAAGTTAAGGCGTCCACATCGGACGCCCTTTTCTTTATTTATCTATTTTGGTATCTATTTGGAGCTTGAAAACGGCTTATCTTTTTCTCAATAAGTTTCTCGGCCTCAGACCGTCTACGGCATTCAATTCAAAATATACTAGTCGAGATCCTTCTTTTTGGAGTGGAGACACCTTACCTTTGATCACTCTGTTTCGAGCCGTATCATCAGTAATCCCAGCTGCCCCACACGCGTCTTTCTGTTTGATTGCAATTACCGCTTTAAGTGGACCGATCTGAGCTTCAATCTCTTCATTGATTACTTCACGAAGTAATGAGGCAAATTCTTCTTTGGATATCACAACGAACTCATTTTGCATATGGCACCATGGGCTGTCGCAATGCAATACTTATTCCTCACGTGGCAAACAAACCAAAACTGACTATTGGAGCGAAATAGAACCAAATTGGAGCGTTAATGAGCCGTCGCGTATGTATCTAGAATAGCCAACCACGGCCGGACAAATGTTTCTTTCACTTGTTACTCCTTGCAGTTCCCTGCGGCTCAATATCCGGCTCGTTCTGCCTACCTCGTAGTGACCGACGGGAAGTCGAAGGTAGCGAGAAGATCGATCCCGCTGTCGATGCGTGCGTTCGAGGTCCTAACGAAACGGTTAGCTAACTCTAAAGGCAAATATGTCTTCCCTGGTGGTAGAGGCGGCGACGATCCTAACAGTCCGGCCCTGAAATTCAACAATGCTCATTACGGAGCGCTGAAGCGAAGCAAGATCGACGGTGTTCATCGAACCGGAACTGACGGGTCGTGCACAATCTATTCGTTCAGACACACCTTCGCGACCCGATTTCTTGAACGCCGGCCCGGTGATCTACTTACGCTTAGACGAGTCTTTGTCAGCGACAAAGCACTTTCTACAAAGTCTCAAGACACCCAATGATGAACTTCGATACAAGAACAGCTATGATCACCGTGAACTGTACCGAAAGCTGCCTCCCGCAGAAAGGGACTTCGTTTATCAGCGGGCGACGGAGCAGAAAGATCACCTAGAATCGACAGCTCGAAGAGTCTTTGAAGAACAGGGCGTGCAAACCCAGACTGCACTTAAAAATCTCCACGGCGAGCTAAAAGCAGAACTCTTGGCGTTGTCGCTTTCAGGAGCTGATCCAATGCTAATCAAGGATCGAGCTTCCGTGATCCTTGAGGAATATTTGGGTGATCGTGGAAATGTATCACTTAGCGCGAAGGTCGCGCAATTGTCTCAAGAATTGAGCGAGATTGTGCTGGAGCGTAACACCAGAATGTTCCAACACGAACGAACCCCCTTGAGCACGAAAGCTTCGCACGACTTGCATCAAGGAAGCAGCGGCCACGACATAAGGCCTGCGCAGACAAGATAAGCAATCAATTTCGGAGTAGTTTCGGACGCCGATCAAGCAGTTTTTCGAGCCCCCTGATCGGCGTCTGGGACGCTCTTCAGTTTCCCGAAAGCGCGCCTTGTAGATAACACTCCTAAAGTTCTGACACAGTCAAAGTAATTTGTGAACCCGCGTTCAGATAGAGACTGTCTCCTCGCTGGGATACGATCGAACCCTGAGCGGCCGATCCGGCATTCGGATTGACAGGGACGCCAGCGATTGCGCCTATCAATGCCCCGAGAACGCCACCGACATTTCGCGGTTGGGCGGCCGCCGGGGAAGCCGCTTGGTTGGTGACCTCGAGCGACTCACCATCAGCAGTCGTGAGCGTCAGGATTTTCGCGTTAAATTTGTAGGTTCGGCCGTCTTGAAGGGTAATGGTGTCGAACGCAAGCAACGCCCGCACTCGCCCAGCGGCGCGAGACCGCGGATCTTCTAATAAGACCCGGCCGTTGATCACGGCACGACGGAACTGTCCAGGACTGGTTACCTCCAAAGAGAACCTGTCAGAGGCGGGTGAGCTGCTCACCACAGACCGCAACTCCGCATCCAGTCGGGTTCCAACGGGCACCGCGGCGGAATTACCTATGGTTGTGGATCCCGACGGCAGAGTGATCGTTTCGAACAAGGCGATGTTCGACGTCTTGTCGTACACGCTGTTCACGGTGATGCCTTCATTACTATCGTCCAGAAATACGCGGCGGGTGACCCGGATCCTACCTTTGTCGATCGGCACGATGGTTAGATAGAAATCATTCGAGCGCTGGCCTAGATACGTGACCATGAGCCCGTCCTCATCGACTGTGGCGGTTGTGGATACCGTCCGGCCCCGCTCGTTGGTCTCACTGCGAGC
>JAQSDP010000103.1 GCA_029945985.1 bacterium
TTCAACTAGTTGATCTGGACCCGATGATGACCGGACTATCGAAAGCGTTTCCTGCTCTCGACGAACTCAACCATCATTCCTTTGACGACCTTCGCGTAAGTGTGACGAACGGCGATGCGTTCGTTTGGCTCGATAACACTGAAATTGCTCCGTTCGATATCGCCATCGTAGACTTTCCAGACCCGAACAACTTCGCCCTGGGTAAACTATACTCAACGCGCTTCTATAACCTGCTTAAGAAGAAACTCCAACCAAACGCAGCGGTCGTTATCCAGTGCACCTCGCCGCTGATCGCCCCGCGCTCCTATTGGTCGATCATCCGCACTCTTGAGGCCTCGGGTTTCAACGTAAAGCCATATCACACGACTGTGCCAAGCTTCGGTGTCTGGGGTTACGCCCTCGTCAAGATGCAGCCGTTCGACACACCGTCATTGCCAACGGCCGGCGTCGAACTGAAGTTTCTGAACGAAGAATCGTTCGCGTCTATGTTCGATCTTCCGAAAGATCTGCTTGCACCCGAGGGTGATATCGAGGTGAATCGGCTCGACAATCAGGCGCTGGTTCGATACTACGAGACCGAATGGAGAAGGTTTGAGTGAAGCTTTCACGACGAGACCTCCTCGCTACGTTCTTGGGGACACCGTTCGCGCTCGCGGCGTGTCGAGATAATTCTGCGCGACGCTTTCCGGAGGGTGAGATCGTGGGGCAGAGTGCGAGTCTCGGTCACGTGCTGCGGGAGAATCGCGCGTTCGAAGTTCCAGCTGATAGGTGGACTGATGTGAAAGTCGCCATTGTTGGCGGTGGAGTTGCGGGGCTGTCCGCGGCTTGGAAATTGTCGAAAAGCGGATTCAATGATTTCGTAGTTCTTGAACTTGAGAAGGAGACGGGCGGGACGTCGATCTCGCGGGTCGGGCAGCCGGTCAGCCATCCTTGGGGAGCCCATTATTTGCCGGTTCCGTTTCAAGAAAATACGGAACTGATCTCGCTGCTTGATGAAATGTCACTGACCGAAGGCCGAGCGGCGGATGGTTCGATTGTCGTTAAGGAACAGTACCTCTGTCGCGATCCGGAAGAGCGGGTCTTTTATAAGGGGCGATGGTACGACGGGCTTTATCTGCACGTTGGAGAAAGCGAAGAGGACAAGCGGCAATACGCGGAGTTTCAGAAACATCTCGACTATTGGGTGAATTGGCGCGACGCGAGAGGACGGCGAGCGTTTGTGGTGCCGTCGGCGAATTGTTCGGACGATGTGGAAATTACGGCTCTCGACAAGATATCGTTTGCCGACTGGCTTCAGCAGAATGGGCTGACGTCCGAACGGCTGGTTTGGTATTGCGACTACGCTTGCCGCGATGATTACGGCTTGAAGCTTGATCAGACTTCGGCGTGGGCGGGATTGTTCTACTTCTGCTCGCGGGTACCGAAGAGTGGCGAAGAATCGCAGCCGTTCATTACGTTTCCTGAGGGCAACGGGCGGTTCGTGAATCATCTCGCCGACGCTGTGAAGGATAAGATCCAGCGGTCGCACATGGTCGTCTCGATCGTGCCGACTGACGATGGCGTCGATGTGATATGTCTCGTCGATGGCGAACCGCGGGGATACCATGCGGCCCAAGCAGTCTATGCCTCGCCGATCTTTACTGCACCGTATGTGATCCGCGGGTTTCGCGAAGAGGCTCCGTTTGCCGCTAATGAGTTTCAGCACAACGCGTGGTTCGTTGCGAATCTGTTCTTGAAGGACCGGCCAAAGCCGCGATTCGCAAAGGACTTTCCGCTCGCGTGGGACAACGTTCTTTATGAGAGTCCGTCGCTCGGATACGTTAACGCGACGCATCAGGCGGGCATCGATTATGGCTCGACGGTCTGGACGTATTACTACCCGATGTGCCACGAACCCGACGGCCGCACGAAGTTGTTCAACTACGAATGGCGTGAACTCGCCGACGTTTGCCTGACCGACATCGCTCGAGCTCATCACGAGATCTATGACCTTTGCAAGCGGATAGATATAATGCGCTGGGGCCACGCGATGATCAGCCCTCGGCCGGGCTTCATCTGGGGCGGCGAAAGACGTAGGGCACTCCAGCCGCACCGCAACATTCACTTTGCCCACACCGATCTGAGCGGCATCGCATTGTTCGAAGAGGCTTTCTATCATGGGCTTCGAGCGGCTGATAGGATCTTTAACGTAGAGACACAGAGGCGCTGAAAAAGAACATGGAAGTCGCTGACGCATCGAATTCTTTTGGCTCGGCGTCCCCGCGCCTCGGCGGTGAATGCGTCTGGCTCTTCTCCAGGAACACCGACCTCTCGGTATTTCTCGGGAGTGCGGTCGTTGCGCTTCTGCTGCTGGCCATCGGATATCAGCTCGGTATACTCAACGAAGACTCGCCCAATTGGACTTGGATTTCGGCGGTGCTGCTGATCGATGTGGCACACGTTTGGTCGACTAGCTTTCGCGTATATTTCGATACGGAAGAGTTCAAGCGGCGGTTCTGGTTGTATCTGCTCGTGCCGGTTGCGGGATATGCTGTTGGTGTAGCTCTCTATAGCGAGGGCGACCTAACGTTCTGGCGGGTGCTGGCGATCGTGGCGGTATTTCATTTTGTGAGGCAGCAGTATGGCTGGGTCGCGTTGTATCGGCGGAAGCTGGGCGAGACGGAAACTTGGACATGGTGGATCGACGCGGCGGCGGTTTATCTCGCTACGGTTTA
Source organism: bacterium (assembly GCA_029945985.1). GTDB lineage: Bacteria > Acidobacteriota > Blastocatellia > Pyrinomonadales > Pyrinomonadaceae > OLB17. The sequence goes on from JAQSDP010000103.1 coordinate 2,715, forward strand.
CCCGCTCGCGTTTTGGATGACGTCGTTGCCGCGTGAGTTCAACTGGTTCGTGGCGAACGACTTCTTCGCTCTGCCAGCGTTTGTTGATCACATACTTTTCCCGATCTATATAGCCGCACTCATCGCATACGCCGCGAAATCGATCTATCTCTACAAGACGAACGGATTTCTCAATCCAGGCAAGGACATTGTTGTAGTGACGACGGCGGTTTGCTGGTACGTCGGCATCGTCGCGTTCAATTCGGATTATGCCTTCACCGTCACTAACGTAATCATCCACGGCGTGCCGTATTTCGTCTTGATCTGGTTCTACGCAAAGGCTCGGCGCGAGCGGACAGGCAAGGTTTATAGGACCCTTTCGCAGCATTGGATCATCTTTCTCGCCACGCTTTGGGCTCTTGCTTACGTAGAAGAACTGTTCTGGAGCCGCGGCGTGTGGCATGAGCGGACGTGGCTGTTCGGAGCGAATTGGGATTGGACGGGGCTGAAGATGTGGCTCGTACCCTTGTTGGCGGTGCCTCAGTTGACGCATTATATTCTCGACGGATTCATTTGGCGCCGACGCGGCAACGCGAATATATCTGTTACCTGATGCGATTTGCAGTATTCACACTCTTGATCGTTCTCGTCTTCGCAGGATCCTCGTGCGGCCTTTTCGGCCCGCGTGACGAAACCGCGGATGCGGTGAAACTCGTTCAGGAAGCGAACAAGGATCTGCGCGAGATCAAGAAACTGTACGAAGCAAGCGAAGGAGACGTCGATAAGCCCGGGAAGCGGGTACAGCTAAAACAGGCGCTTGAAGCCAATGACGAGGCCCAGGTAAAGAAGATCGCTGACGAGGTGAATTTTCTGATCGTCGATGGAATGAACTTTGCAAAAACCGCCATCGAAAAGATCCAGCAGGCACAGGAATTGAACGTTAACGACGAATACAAGGAATATCTCAATCTGAAGGAACTGGCGTTGAAGAAGCAAGTCGATGCGTTCGAGCAATATAGGCAAGCGTCGCGATCACTCCGAGATAACTACGACCCTCAGAACGACGCTGTTCGTGCGAAAGTTAAGATCGAATTCGACGAACGCACCGACAAGTATCGCCGGTTAATGGAAGAGGCCCGCGACTTTAGCTCGCAGGCGAATGAATTGGCAAAAGATGCGATCCGTAAGGAATCGCGGCAATGAAAGCTGAAAGTTCCGAGTTCATTAAACTGCCTACCCGGAGCAGCAACAAGAACTTACGTCCGCCCTCTTTGTCCCAAGTAAGGATCGTCTAACCTCCGAATCGATAAAATGCGGGCTCACCGGTTCGGCGAACCTCGGGATCAATACTTTTTTCGAACCTTTCCAGACAATTTGGTTGCTTGAACCAACCGCTCAAAACGCACTCTTCGAGAGGTAAGACGGCTGAAAGCTGCGTTTGGTTACAAACCGCTATTTCGCGAGCTCTTCGTTGATCAGTGTGCGAAGGTCCTGCATTGAGAGCCTGGCTAATTTACGCCCATTTACAAAGAACGTCGGCGTTGCTCTAATGCCCAACGTGCGTCCATCGGCGAGATCTCGTTCCGCCTTCTCGGCATACTTGGGATTGCCCGCGGCAGCGTTCAATTGCTTAGGATCGAGCCCGATCTCCTTTCCGTACTTCTCGAAGAGCGTGCTGATGGGTGCGGTCGGGGCGACATGAGCGTCCGGCCCGTGCTTTTCGCCCCATTCTCCCTGCATGGCGAAAAGCTTTTCCTGAAACTCCCAGTACTTGCCCTGCTCGCCGGCCGCCTCGATATACTGCACGGCAAGTTTCGCATTACGATGCAGCGGCATATACCGAGCGACAAACCTTACTCGCCCGTCGTATTCCTTTAGCATCGCCTTCACCTGCGGCGCCACCGCGGCGCACGATTCGCACTCGGGGTCGAGAAACTCGACTATCGTCACCTTCGCTTCCGCGGGCCCTAGCGAGGCGCTGTCCGGCCGAACGAGATTTGTAGAAACATTCGGCGCGACGGGAGCCTTCTGCACCGACCCGCGATAATACGACGCACCGATCACACCACCGACAATAACGACCACTACGATCGTCAGCAAAATTCCAACTTCCTTTCTCATAATTGCTCAGCCGGACTCGGCTTGTAGAAAAACATTATCGCTGAGACCACGACAAATGACATAAGGCCCATCAACGGGATCGTAATAAAACCGAACCACTCGATCTGCACTGTGGTGCACGAAACTCCTTCTTTGCAGGGTGAAATACTTTCGGGAATGATGTGGTAATAGAGCAGGTTGTGATAGACAGAGATGGCGAGCCCGACAAGCGCCAGCGGAAGGGCGTAATATTTCCACCGCGCGTCGCGCATTACGATTCCCACGCCAATTATCACTATCAGCGGGTAGATCGCAATTCGCTGGTACCAACATAAGATGCACGGCGGCAGGTCCATCACCTCGCTGAAGAACAAGCTACCCGCCGTAGCCAGTAGCGCGACCAGCCATGCTGCGTACGGTAACAGGTCATTGATCTCCGATCTTTTCAGATTCTCGGCCATTTTTCTTATTTTAACCATTTAGCGGCCGGAGCGGAAACGCGACAAGTTAGAGTGGGGCCTGCGGTCGTTGACGCGACGCTGCCATTGTATCTCCACCTACCGTGCACTGAAGTCCACGGCTACATTCATTCGGCTGCTACGCAGCGTTCTGATTGGATTCTGTTAAAATCGTCGGCAAATGAGACCGATCCCGATCCTCCTTGCCGTCGTCATTTTCGTTTCATCCATCTTCGCCCAGACGCGTGATTACACGCGGTGGGTGAATCCGTTCATCGGCACCGGCGGGCACGGGCACACGTTTCCCGGGGCGACGATGCCGTTCGGCATGGTGCAACTCTCGCCCGATACACGCATCGACAACTGGGACGGCTCCAGCGGCTATCACTACTCCGACGACATCATCTACGGCTTCTCACACACGCACCTTAGCGGCACGGGTATTCCGGATGGCGCGGATATCTTGTTTATGCCGACGGTGGGTGTGCACGAGTTATTCGCAAAAGAAGGCGTCAGGTCAGTAAACGGTTACGCCTCGAAGTTTTCTCATGCAAATGAAAAAGCTGAACCGGGATACTACTCAGTGAAACTAGATGACGATGGCGTCACAGCGGAACTCACGGCGACGAAACGAGTCGGGCTTCACCGATATACCTATCCAATGGCGGGTAGGGTGAACCTTATTCTCGATTTGAAGTGGCGCGATAAGGTTCTTGATTCTGATGCCAAGGTTGTTGGTAAACGAGTCGAAGGTTTCAGGAGGTCATCATCATGGGCCAAAGACCAGACGGTCTATTTTGTCGCTGAGTTTTCCAGAGCACCGTTCGAGGCAAAGCAGGAGATCAAGAATGTGAGCGGTCTGGGCGGTTCGGGTTCGGTAACAACAGCGTTAACGTTCGACCTTCGAAGTGAAGAGAAACTGATGGTAAAGGTCGCCATCTCCTACGTCTCAATCGAGGGCGCGCGGAAGAATCTCGAAGCTGAGCTTCCCGAATGGGATTTCGAAAAGGTCCGGGCGGATGCAAAGGCGGCGTGGAACAAGGAGTTGAGCAAGATCGACGTCTCCGGCGGCACGGATGAGCAGACTACGAATTTCTACTCGGCTCTGTATCACACAATGATCCACCCGAACGTCTTCAACGACGTCGACGGGCTCTGCCTCGGGCATGATCGGAAGATCCATCAGTTGCCGGGATACGCGTTGCAGAAGCCCGCGCGTAAGCAAGGGCGTAACGCACGACGCCCGGGGA
>JAQSDP010000104.1 GCA_029945985.1 bacterium
GTTCGGAATTCGGAAACTTTACCTTCAACGCCTGCATTATTCCCGGCAACTGGTTCATCGCGAACGTGCCCGACGCCGTACCGATCCGCAGGCGACCGTATTCGGCTCCCGCGACCTCCGCGATCTCGGCCAGCGCCGAATCGTGTTCGCGAAGGATCTTTCTCGCCCGCTCGAGCAGATACTCGCCTGCTTCGGTCAAGATCACTCGTCGCGGAGTGCGTGTAAAAAGCTGAAGGCCGACCTCATCTTCAAGCTGGCGGATCTGCATCGAGATCGCGGCCTGCGTTACGTTGACGCGCCGAGCGCCGGCCGTGAACGTCTTCGCCTCGGCGATAGCCAGAAAAGCTTTTAGCTGTCTGATCTCCATAAGGAATCCAAGTTGTAGTTAATAGGAAATACGATTGATAGGCATATCACGCTATCTTATTGAATACATAAAATCTGTTAAATTTGATTATATGTCAAGCTTGGCGAAGAATAGCGCCGGGAGTTTCTGACGGCACAGCGCTCAAAAGTCATGGCATCTAGGCCGAAAAAGCCAGTTCGAAAAGCCGCATTCCCTCAATACTATCTCGGTGTTGACGGCGGCGGAACGAAGACGCATGTCGCACTGATGAACGATGCGCGCGAGGTTGTTGGCGAAGGAACGGCCGGCCCGTCGAACCCTTTGCGAGTCGGAGTTGAGACCGCCGTATCGAATATTGTTAAGGCGACCGACCAGGCGATGGACAACGCGGGAATTATGCGTGTCGACATCGCGGCCGCCACGCTCGGACTCGCCGGCGTCCGACGCGCAGACATCAAGCAGAGCATCAAAGCAAGCTTCACCGACCAGATCCGCATCCGCAAGACCACCGTTATTACCGACGCTGAGATCGCGCTGTTTGCGACCACGTTAGGTAAGCCTGGGCTCGTCGTGATCGCCGGAACCGGATCGGTTTGCCTGGGTAAGAACGAGAAAGGCAAAATGGCGATCGCGGGCGGTTGGGGGCCGCTTGCGGGTGACGAAGGCGGCGGAGTCGGAATCGCCCAAACCGCTCTGCACGCGGTCGCGAAAGCCTCGGACGGACGTGGAATCGGGACGACCTTGAGCGAACGTGCGTCCGAGTATTTCCGAGCCTCCGGCCCCGAAAATTTGATCGTTGCGATATACTCGCCTCAGGTCGATAACTCTCGTATCGCCGGGTTCGCAAAGTTCGTGGTCGCGGCAGCTCAGGACGGTGACGCCGTCGCTACCACGATCCTGCAGGAAGCGGGATCGGAACTCGGGCTTGCTGCGTGTGCCGTCATCGACCAACTCGGCCTCAGGCGCCATAAGGTCCCGATCGGCTGCGTCGGCAGCGTATTCAACGCTGGCAAGATCCTGACCGAAACAATGATCGAAACCGTCCACACCATCGCCCCCAAAGCGTTCCTTACCGAACCCGCCATGCCCCCGGCCAATGCTGCGGCATTGATGGCACTGTTAAACGGCTCCAACGGCAAGAACGGCACTGGAAAATAGATGCTCCCGATAACCGAACAAGAGAATCCGAACACACGCAACATCGATCAGGCGTCGACGCTTGATGCTCTGCGGCTGATCAATAATGAGGACAAGTTGGTCGCAGTGGCGGTCGAGAAGGTGTTGCCGGAGATCGTGAAGGCCGTCGATCAAATCGTTGAGCGGCTGGCGAACGGTGGACGCTTGTTCTATGTCGGCACGGGCACGAGCGGACGGCTAGGGGTGTTGGATGCGTCGGAGATACCGCCGACCTACGGCGTGTCTTACGACCTCGTTCAGGGCATCATCGCCGGTGGATACGATGCTCTCTACAAGGCAACCGAGTCGAGCGAGGACAACAAAGAACAAGGCATCGAGGATCTCAAGGTTCGCGGTGTGAACGAGAAAGATGCGGTCATTGGCATCGCCGCCTCGGGCCGAACGCCTTACACGATCGGTGCGGTTGAATACGCAAAGAGCATCGGCTGCTTCACGGCGTGCATTGTATGCAATCCTGACTCCGCGATAACCAAGGCGGTTGATGTCGCCATCGTCCCGGTCGTCGGCCCCGAAGCGATCACCGGCTCGACACGAATGAAAGCTGGCACCGGCCAAAAGCTCATCCTCAACCTGATCTCCACGGCCGCCATGATCCGCCTTGGCTATGTCAAAGGCAACCGGATGACGAATATGAAGCCGGCGAATGAAAAATTGAAAGAGCGTTCGCTACGCATCCTGATCGGCGAGACTCACCTCGAAGAATCTGCGGCTGAAGATTTGATGGAGAAGGCAGATGGCGACCTGCGCGTTGCGATCGTGATGAATGCCGCGAAACTCGATGCGGCGACTGCACGTGAGTCTCTTGAGCGGAACGAGTGGGTTGTCGAGCGGGCCGTCGCAAATTCTCATCAATGAGCCCGACGCCACATAGCTTATTCTTTGTTCGTGCGGGTTCATTTTTTCCTGAGGGCACGCTGCTCGAACTCGAAGATAAAGTCGTATCCGCTGCCAGCGTCGATCCGACATTCGGACACCCGTTCAATACGATTCCTGACGGCGACTACGAAGCAATGGGTTATAGGCTTCCTGATCGTGGCGACGGAATCCCGGGATTTCTATCGAAAGATGATGTAATTCCCTGCCCGCCGAGCGCCGAGAACATTCCGCCCGGAAAGTGCCCGGTGAAAATCACCTATCAGCGAGTGCTGAGCGATGCAGATCCGTCGTTCGACGACAATCCGAACAACCTCGGCATTTTCGGGATCTCGGTTGACGCGAATCTGCACTGGCAGAAGATCGTCCTTCCACTGCCCGAAAAGTTCGAGGCGATCCCAAAAGTGACGCTCACGAATACGCTGAAGAATTTCGAAGTCGATTCGTACGAGACGCCGTCCCTGGAGATTCTTAAAAACGGCCCTGCCTACTGTCTTCACATCGGGCATATCGGACCGGGATTTTACGAGGCCGGCATCCGACTTGGACGCGGTCGATTTATTCGGATCCGTTTCATCAAGTTCTTCCCGCCTGAGTTCGAGACTCGATACGAGATGATCAAGAACGCGACCCCGAAAATCGAACTGACGCCGCGAACTGAATCACTTACCGTCAATCTCTTACATTCTCAACCTGAGGATGGCCAGTACGAGTTCCCGCTGGAGATGATGAACCACGCTCTCGCACTCGCGACTGAGTGGGGAGAGAATTTTCGCCAACCGATCAATGATCGAATGCGGTTTAAATATCCGGAGTTGGCGGACAACGAAATCGCGCGACTCAAGAAGATCGCGGATGAAGCTGAGGCCTGCGTTCTCTCACTCGCGGACGAGGAACTTGCGGGCAAGATCAGCGAATCCGACATCGTACCAATGGCTCGCGAGAAACATCCGTGGGTAGATGAACAGGAGCTATATCGCATCAAGAACTACGGAATGTATTGGGCTAGAAAATAGCGAAACAGCGGACAGGAATGTCCGCGTTCCATTTGACCCGACCGGCGTTTCACGATAAAAACTTCTTATCGCTTTCCCGAATTCGTTCCGTCACATTTATTGATCGATGCAGACTCTCGACCTGGTCATAATCTTTGGCTACCTGATCGGTATCACCGCGTTCGGAATCTTGTACGCCGGTAAACAGGAGACTACCGAGGAATATTTCGTCGGCAATCGCAATGTCCCGTGGTGGGCGATAGCGATGTCGATCGTAGCGACGGAAACGAGCACGATCACGTTCGTGTCGGTACCCGGTGTCGTATTTGCAAAAGACGGCAACTTCGAATTTCTGCAGCTTGTCTTCGGCTATCTACTCGGCCGCATCGTCATCTCGCTCGTCTTCATTCCGCTATATTTCACGGGCCAGCTTCAGACCGTCTATCAACTGCTCGGCGAACGATTTGGTGGACGCGTGAAGATGCTCGCGTCAGGGCTCTTCGTGATAATGCGGAACATAGCCGACGGCATTCGTCTACTGCTAACGGCGATCGTGCTATCGGCCGTCTACACGGCATTTCAACCCGACACCGATCCGGCCTACGTCATCGTCGGCTCGATCCTGATCCTCGGGATCGTGATGATCGTGTTCACCTTCTACGGCGGGATGGAAGCGGTCATCTGGATCGAGGTCGTACAACTCGTCATCTACATCGGCGGAGCAATCGCTGCAGCGGTCGTGCTGATCCAGAATATCGACGGCGGATTTGCAGGGGCGGTCGACATCGGCCAAGCCTATAACAAGTTTCAGCTTTTGGACTTCAATCTCGACTTTGCGAAAACGTACACATTCTGGGGCGGCGTACTCGGCGGATGTTTCTTAACGATGTCGACCCACGGGACAGATCAGTTCCTCGTCCAGCGCTATCTTTGTACAGATAGCTCGAAGGCTGCGATCACGGCTCTGATGACATCGGGCCTGGTAGTACTAATCCAGTTCATCGGATTTCTGTTCATCGGCGTGCTGCTATTCGCATTCTATCAGCCGTACGCGATGGAGGGCTTTTCGACGGCGACCGGAGCATTTCCATTCGCCGGAGCAGATCGGGTCTTCCCGGCATTCATTACTCAGAAGATGCCGACGGGACTCGCCGGCCTGGTCGTTGCAGCAATCTTCGCGGCGGCTCTCTCGTCGTCACTAAACTCGATCGCTGCAACAGCCGTCAACGATATTTACAAGCCATTCGCGAGAGATAAGTCGGACAAGCAATTGATGCGGATCGCGGGAGTTCTCACGGTCGTTGTGGGGATTATACAGATAGCGATCGCCGTTTCGCTCAAGGACGCGAACAGTTCCGCTCTCGGCCTCGCTCTCGCCGTAGCATCGCTCATTAACGGCCCGATCCTCGGCGTCTTTCTCGTGGGCACGTTCCTGAAGCGAGCGAAAGAAATTCACGCACTCATCGGGATGATCTTTAGCATCGTGCTAATGACATACATACTGCTTGCATCAAATAAGATATTGCCGGGCCCCGTGATCGCCTGGCCATGGTACGCGATCATCGGCAGCTTGACGACAGTACTCGTCGCCTTTGTTTCAACACTAGTAATCAGAAGTAATGAAGAAGTTTCTTAGCACCACCATTTTATTGACGTTCTTGGCCGGAACCGCGTCTGAATTGATCCTTGCGAATGCGCATTCCGCATTCCGCATTCCGCAACCGCAGAAGCTTGAGCCCTCAAAAAAGTCCTGGGATTTTGCGACGAAGCTCGTGAAGAAAATGTCGGTGGGCGAGAAGGTCGGCCAGCTGGTTCACATCGGGATCAACGCCCGATTCGCAAATCAGCAAAGCCCGTTCTTTAAGGATCTGCAGCGGCACATCGTCGAGAACAAGCTCGGCGGAATCATCTTTTTCGGAGCCCCGATCTACGAAACAACGCATATAGCGAACCGAATGCAAGAAGCGGCGAAGTATCCGCTGCTGATGTCGCTCGACGCTGAAACGGGTATCGGGATGCGGTTTGAGGATGCGACGAATTTCCCGTGGGCGATGGCTGTCACGGCGACGGGGAATCCTGAATTCGCTCGCCGAATGGGAGTCGTCACCGGTCGTGAAGCTCGGGCGATAGGTATTCAGCATGTCTATGCTCCGGTCCTGGACGTAAACAACAATGCCGCGAATCCGGTCATCAACGTCCGCAGTTTTGGTGAGGATCCCGAGGACGTGGCGCGGTTCGGAATCGCGTTCGCCGAGGGGATTCAATCTCAAAAAGTCATCGCTACCGCAAAACACTTCCCCGGCCACGGCGATACTAACGTCGATTCTCACCGCGGCCTTCCGATCATCGAACTGCCGCGATCGCGATTTGATTCACTCGAACTCGTCCCGTTCAAACGTGCGGTCGACGCGGGCATCGGATCCATAATGGTCGCCCATATCGCGCTACCGCAGATAGACGGCGAAGTGATCAAGCCGCTCAAAGAATATCAGGGCGGCGACGCCGAACCTGGAACAGAGATAGTTTCCGAAACTGCGTACATCCCCGCTACTCTTTCCGCGAAAGTGCAGACGGACATCCTCCGCAAGGAAATGGGATTCAAGGGACTGATCGTCTCCGACGCGATGTCGATGAGTGGGCTGACGCTGTATTTCACTCAAGAAGAAGCGGGCGTCCGAGCCTTTCTTGCAGGGACGGATATTCTCGAAAAACCTGAGAATGTAGATGCTATGCTGCGCGGACTGAAGGCCGCGGTCGCAAGCGGCCGCATTCCGATGATTCGTCTGGACGAATCGGTAACCCGCCAGATCGCGTGGAAGCACGAACTCGGCCTGTTCAAGAATCGGATGACGCCGATCGACCAGATCGACCGCATCGTCTCGACACCGGACGTCACCCAGCTTACCGACGAGATCGCCAACGCCGCGATCACGCTGGTACGCCAAGGCGAAGGCGACCTTCCGCTTGACCGCTCGAAAAAGATCGCGGTGCTCGGCATCTCAAACGGCTTTGACGGTGGTGCTGTGATGAATCCGCTTGCCGGTACGCTCCGCTCGAACGGCCTGCGATTTACTCAGGCTT
>JAQSDP010000105.1:0-315 GCA_029945985.1 bacterium
TTGACGGCGAACGGCGATATTTTCCTGATAACTTACCAGGGCAGGCCGCCAACGAAATGCACCAGATCCCCGAAATATTAGAAGCCATTATCTGTCGAATGGGTTGACATGATTTGTAACTAGAATTACTCTAACTAGAATTAGATCGGAGATTCCAAAAAAATGAAAGAGGTGGGGCGTTTAGGTATCACCAAGCAGCGGCAGGCTGTCTTGCAGGTGATCCGTGAGGCGGAGGAGCACTTGACGGCGAACGAGGTGTTCGACGGGGCTCGCCGGCTGCTTCCGGGGATCTCGTTTGCGACGGTTTACAACTCT
>JAQSDP010000105.1:325-2110 GCA_029945985.1 bacterium
TATCTCAAGCTGGAAGGGCTCATTGGCGAGGTCCGCTTTGGCACTGATGCGTCTCGATACGACCGAACGCTCGAACGGCACGATCACGCGATCTGCAATGCTTGCGGCAAGCTGATCGACCTCGACCTATCGATCCCGGATGAACTCCTGAAAAAAGGAGAGCGTCTTTCAAAGTTCAAAGCCGAATCGATCGAAGTTGTGCTGCGTGGCTTGTGTCCGGAGTGTGCCTGAATCGGTTGTGATCCGAGGGTATCGTTTCTTCCCGACGAAAGTGCCCAAGGCACAGGAAAAATATCATTAGGGATACACGAACCAAGAAACAAGAACAGAACACGAAATAAAGAAGGGGAAAATAAGCGATGGAAGAAACGAACGGAAACGGAGCGGGCAAGTGCCCATTCACGAGCGGCGCGATGAAGTTCACCCATGGTACGTTTCGGGCGAACCGCGATTGGTGGCCGAACCAACTGAAGCTGGATATTCTACGTCAGCATTCATCGAAGTCCGACCCGATGGGTTTGGGTTTTGATTACGCGGCCGAGTTCGGCAAGCTCGATTACGCGGGATTGAAAAAAGATCTTGAGGCGCTGATGACGGATTCGCAGGATTGGTGGCCGGCGGACTTCGGACATTACGGCGGTCTGTTCATTCGCTTGGCGTGGCACTCGGCGGGAACTTACCGAATCGGCGATGGACGCGGCGGCGGCGGCCGTGGACAGCAGCGATTTGCTCCGCTCAATAGCTGGCCCGATAACGTCAGCCTCGATAAAGCCCGTCGCCTTCTGTGGCCGATCAAACAGAAATACGGCAACAAGATCTCGTGGGCAGACCTTTTTATTCTCGTCGGGAACGTTGCTCTGGAATCGATGGGCTTTAAGACATTTGGATTCGGCGGCGGGCGGCCGGACACGTGGGAACCGGATCAGGACATCTACTGGGGCGCCGAAGACAAGTGGCTTGGCGGTGACATTCGTTACGCGCACGGATCGGAGGGTGCCGACCGGCAAGAAGGCACGCTGGTCTCGGATGATGACGCCGAAGGGAAGGTTCATACTCGGAATCTGGAAGATCCGCTCGGCGCAGTCCAGATGGGATTGATCTACGTTAATCCGGAAGGTCCCGACGGTAATCCTGATCCGCTGCTTGCGGCAAAGGACATTCGTGAGACGTTCGGCCGCATGGCAATGAATGACGAAGAGACGGTGGCCCTTATTGCGGGTGGACACACGTTCGGCAAGACCCACGGTGCGGCTTCCGCGGACAACGTCGGCGTGGAGCCGGAAGGTGCAAGCGTGGCGGCGCAGGGCTTCGGCTGGCACAACAAATACGGCAGCGGAAAGGGCCCGGACACGATCACCAGCGGACTCGAAGTTACGTGGACCGCAACACCGACGCAATGGGGTAACAACTATTTTGAGAACCTGTTCGGCTTTGAATGGGAGCTGACGAAGAGCCCGGCGGGCGCTCAGCAGTGGGTAGCGAAGGATGCTCCGGAGATCATTCCCGACGCATTCGATCCGAACAAGAAGCACAAGCCTACGATGCTTACGACCGACCTTTCGCTTCGGTTCGATCCGGAATATGAGAAGATCTCGCGCCACTTCCTTGAGAACCCGGACGTGTTCGCCGATGCATTTGCACGTGCGTGGTTTAAGCTGACGCATCGCGATATGGGGCCGAAGGTTCGCTACCTGGGCCCCGAAGTTCCGGCGGAAGAACTGATCTGGCAGGATCCGGTCCCGGCTGGCAGTGCACCGCTGAGCGACGCAGATATCGCTGAGTTAA
>JAQSDP010000105.1:2120-6490 GCA_029945985.1 bacterium
GGCTATCCTTGATTCAGGATTGTCGGTCTCGCAGCTTGTCGGTGCGGCCTGGGCTTCGGCTTCGACGTTCCGCAGCGGCGACAAACGCGGCGGAGCGAATGGTGCTCGGGTTAGGCTCGAACCGCAGAACACATGGGAAGTGAACGATCCGTCGGATCTGGCTGAGGTGATCGGGAAGCTTAATGCGATCAAGAGCCATTCAGGCAAGGACGTATCTATCGCAGACTTAATCGTCCTCGGCGGATGTGCGGCGATCGAGAAGGCAGCGAAGGACGGAGGATTCGACGTGTCGGTTCCGTTCAGGGCCGGCCGCGGTGACGCGTCGCAAGAACAGACGGACGTCGATTCTTTCCGCTTCATGGAGCCGCGTGCCGACGGTTTCCGCAATTACAAAATGCCGCACTATCGCGTGCTGGCCGAGGAGATGTTGATCGACAAGGCCCAACAGTTGACGTTGACGGTGCCCGAAATGACCGTCCTGGTCGGCGGCCTCCGTGCCCTCGACGCTAATGCCGGCGGATCGAAGCACGGTGTGTTTACCGATCGGCCGGGAGCGCTGACTAACGAATTTTTCGTTAATCTGCTCGATTTGGACACGGCATGGAAGGCGTCGGACGAAAAGGAAACTGTGTTCGAAGGCCACGATCGTGCGACCGGCAAGATCAAGTGGTTGGGCTCTCGCGTCGATCTCATCTTCGGATCGAACTCTGAACTGCGTGCCGTGTCCGAGCTTTACGCCCAATCGGACGGCGACGAGAAATTCGTCAAGGATTTCGTCGCGGCCTGGGACAAGGTGATGAACCTCGACCGATTCGATCTCGCTTAACGCTGTCGGAGTTTCGAGTTGAGAAGACGATCTGGCTGATCACGTTGGTGAGAGGCAAATTTCGCCGAGACGAGAGCAGTGGCTGCGACTGTCGACCGCAGCCCCCGCCCCGAGGCTGTTTTTCGGCTTCGAATCGCCACACCCGAGGATCTCACTTGGAGAGAGGCGGCGTTTGCGCGGCCGCCTTGATCATCGAGTCACGGAGAATGCTGCAAAAAGCAAGCAATATATCGTAATCAGCAGCGACCCTACAATTAGTTGGAGTTTGAAGTTCCGCATTTTCCCTCCTGTGGGTCCAAGGTGACTGCGCCGCTTAGCGGCCGGGGAGCCGCACATTTACGGAGCGGATCACACGGCACCGACTAAATCTGGGCGGCCGGGATTATGGTGGATGTTCCCGGCCGGCCCGAATGCTCGCTGCGTTTACCGCCTCTCGGCGGACGCGGCGGTCTCGCTCCTTCCTTGACCCACGCTATCAAAAAGCTCATTCGCTGTTTCTTTTATCGACCCCACGGTTTCTCTAGCGGCCTCTTGAAGCTGATCCTTGATCGAGCCGGCTGTTTCGCCCAGCAATTCCGTTTCAGTCTCGGTTAGCGGAAGAGCAAGCCCGACTGCTAGGCCCATCGCCGCTGCTACAGCCCCGACCGCCATCGGGTTCTGCTCGAGATAGTTCGAATACTTTTGCTTCCCAGTCGCTGCCACGTCCGCCACGGCCGATGCGGTAGACGAAACAGCACCTTCAACTGATTCATACACTGAAGAGGCGACGCCGGACGCGGCATTCGCGATGCCTTGGCCGGATGAGCCGCTGTTTCCGACGCCCTGCCGGCCTCGTGCAAATTTCACCCCGCCGCCATTTGTCACTCCGCGACTGTATCCTGAGCCGCCTCCGCGACGGTTCATCACGATAAGTCCGGTTCCGGCTCCGATCAGTACGAGCGGAAGGACTCCCCCTGTCATCTTTGTCAGTTCTGAAAAATTTCTCATAATAGTGCTCAATCCCTTGACTGCGGTTTCGTAGACAACCTCTTTGGTCGAATCTACTGCGCTCGAAAGCTGTTCCGAAACTTCTTCTTTTATGTTTGCCGTGATCGCCGGTACGCTTAGCCGTTCCTGGAGTTCATCAATGGTTTCGCCCATGTTGGAGCGGACATCATTGATCTCCTCCTTGATCTTGGTTATCTCTTCGTCAGGCTCCACGGACCCCACGTTTAATTCTTGATCTGTTCCTTCAACCATTCGGTACTCTCCTTGATCGACGCGATGGAATCATCCGGGGCGATCTCTACTTTCTTCAACTCGGTTAGCCCATGATTGGCTACGGGCACCCCTACCGCACAAAGACCTATGCCGACGATAATGGCGGATAACCATGCCGGCAGCCATATTGACAGGACGAGGACGAGCGCGGCCACCAGCACCAACACCCCGACTGCGGCTACTGCTAATCCGGCCGCAAGCCACGCGGCCGATTCGAGCCCGCTGGAGAGATTGTGCCGAGTTTCGGCAACAACCAAACGCATCTCTTGCCGGACAAGAGTGCCTGTGTCAGACGCAAGCTGAGATATCAGATCGCCGAGCGATCGCTCGTCCTTTTGCATCATGCTTTCCGCTCTTGATGTAGCCATTTCTAACCTCGCACTGGTGATTCGGCAGCATTACCGCGTGTTGACGACCCGGTGGCGCTACCAGGCGTTGCTGAACTGCCGGCACCACTACCCATCGGGGAACGCTCTCCACCGTTGCCCCTCCTTAAACCAACGGAACCACTGCCTGCCGTCGAAGCAGAAGCACCGGTTCTAATGACACGCGAGAGCGCGAAACCTACGACGAACGCACCGCCCACGAACACTGTCGGATTTCGCCTGGCAAACCCTTTAACATCCCGGAAGAGATCCGTCGCGTCCTTACGTTCGAAATAGCCGGACACGCTCTCGATCCTATCGGCAAGGTCGCCGATATACTTGGCTCCAGCCGATGCAAGGGCATTTTGCTCTCCACCCGTGCGGAAGCTCGAGCTCGTCTGCCGCAGCCCGTTAGCAAGTGTGTGCAGACCGCCTGTTAGCTCCGACTTGTAACCCTCGGTGGTGGATCTTGTCTTATCGCTGATCGCTTGAAGCCCCTTGCTCGCGATGTCCTTCCCGGATTCCTGGACCTGCGAAAGAACACCTTCTTCCTCACGTCCCTGACCCGCTCGGGCGCCTGCTGATTGCCATGAAGCTGTGGGCATATTACTTCCGCCCGTAGCTGTTCCCTGACCTTGGCTGCCGCCAGCGCTTTTACCAGTGCTTTTGCCCTGGCTCGCTCCCTCAGTTTTGCCTTGGTTCATCCCTGCAGTTTTGTTGGTTGTCTCGTTGTCCATGTCGTTCTTGTTCATATCTTGAATCCTTACCTCTCCGGCGAATTTGTTGGGTTGTCGTTAGGTTATTGGCTATTCCGAACGTCGATTGTCTTCTCGCCGACACTATCGCCAAATTTGGCCAATGTATTCGCGAGGACAAATAGCCGCGGATCCGGCAGATAGACTCCTGCCAGTAGATCAAAACATTCAAGGAGACCTCGATATGAATCAGACTCAAGATCAAACTGGAATTCAGTCACACATTGGAATGGACCGCGGTATACAGCAACCGACCGCGGCCGAACACTCCGAAAGGGTGGTCGCAAAAACAATAGAAGAGCAGACGGCTAAGCTCCCGTCGGACCTTTTTCTCTGGGCAGCGGTTGGGGCGATCGGAACATCTGCCGTTCTCGAGTTTTCAGGTAATCACGAGAAGTCGCGTTTCGTCGGTCAATGGGTTGCTCCGTTCTTGCTTCTTGGTGTTTACAACAAGCTAGTGAAGGTCGCCGGGTCAGACAAATTGCACTGACCACGGCTTCGCACTATGCATTCCGCAGACGTAACGGGGAGATATTAAATGGCAACAACAACGAAATCGCCTGCGTCGGGACGGACCACGGGCAGCGCCAAGAAGGGGTCGGATAAAGAGAAGGCATCCGGCTCACGATCATCGGCAGGGTCTGAGAAAACGACGTCGCAGTCGACCGGGGGCTCGGCAAAGAGCCGGGCGTCCAAACCCGGATCCTCATCTGCAGGTCGAACTTCGACGACCGCCGCGAAAAGCACTTCCTCGCCCTCCAAAAAGGCGGCGGCCACAAAGACTAGCGCCTCACGTTCAAACAAGGGAGCCCAAGGAAATCGGCCTGCGTTAGGTGCGAGTAAGCAGTCGGGTAGGTCGTCAAAAACGACCACAACGAGCGAACAGTCAAAGTCAACGTCAAAGGAAAGTTCAAAGACATCTAGCGGTACATCGGCGAAGTCAGCCCGATCATCCGGCACGGGTGGAAAGAAGGGGATCGCTGAGCAAGTCTCCGACGCGGTCGGAAGCTTTCTAACTGGAGGCCAGCCAAACATACTTGACCTTTTGAAAGAGGACCATCAAAGAGTTGACGCCCACTTCACAAAGGTTAAAGCTGCCGAGGATGCAAACAATCAGGCCATTTTCAAGAAGATCAAGGCCGAGTTGGATCTGCATGCTCACGT
>JAQSDP010000106.1 GCA_029945985.1 bacterium
ACCGCGTACGAGCCTGTCTATGGTTCACCGTTGATGGTTAACTATATCTACTACGGAACTCCATACTATTCGCAGCCGGCTTACTACGGCTACGTTCCTCAGTACGGGGCGACGTATTATGACCCGTATAGCTACGGATACGACAGCTATCCCACTTACGCGAGCTATTCGGGGTACGGCAACTACTACCAGACTTACTCCAGCTATGGCAGCAATTATCCTAGCGACTCCGGCTATGAACCGACGTACTCGAGCTACAGCTCTTATGGCGAGAACTATGGCTATGGTAACGGGTATGATTACGACAACGGCTATGGATACAACAGCTCGTACGCTGGATTCATCGATGAGCTTCCGGTCGGCAACTTGGTTTCGCAGATCGCAAGCAATGGGTTTTTAAGCCAGCTTCTAGGAAGCTTCGTCCAGCAGGGTTATGACCAGGGTTACGTCGATGCCCAGTATGCTCGCGAATATGGATATTCCGAGGAAGCTTACTACGATCCTTATGCATATCAGGATACGTCCTTTAGTACATATTCGCTGAACTGTGCCGAGAATCGAAGGATCTTTAGCAAGGGCTATGAAGCCGGTTACCGTGATGCGACGATGGCCCGGAGCGACGACTACTATCCTTATGAAGATAGTCAGCCCGATCTGGTGGGGCTCCTCATTGGTAACGTGCTAAGCGGTATCTAATAGAAGCTGAGTTATTTGGAAGCAGAGCCGCCCGGGTTAATCCTCGGCGCGGCTTTTCTACTGATCGGGTGCAGGTACCGAAAGCTATTGTAATAAGGTGGGTAACGGGGTTATGATTACGCGTCCCGAGACCATACAAATCTGCGGCTTACCGCCGCTTGGCCCGGCAGCCAAAACATGAGGCCATTTTAGTAAAGAGGAACAAATGAGCGAGCTAAATATTTCTAACCGACAGAGCGGCAACGTCACCATCGTAGACCTTGCCGGTAAGATCGCCCTCGGCGAGAGCAACCGAGATCTTCACGAAGCGATTCGCGGTCTAACAGCCGACGGGCAGAAGAACATTCTCCTGAATCTCAAGAACGTGACCCTCATCGATTCTAGCGGGCTCGGAGAGCTCGTAGCTAGCTATGCCTCGGTCGAGCGCAGCGGCGGTGCGATGAAGCTTTCGAACCTTTCCGACCGTTTCATCGAGCTGATCACGATCACTAAGCTTTACACGGTGTTCGACATCTTCGATAACGAAGCCGAAGCACTCGAAAGCTTTGGTGCTGCCAGCGAAGCGGCAGCATAGCTACGCACGCGTCGTATGAAGCAATGCCCGACGTGTAGGACGACCTACACGGACGAAACACTCAGATACTGCCTTGCTGACGGAGGAGTCCTCGTCGAGGCTGGAATCGAGGCTGAGACGATCGCGCGTCAAGGCGTACGCATCGATGTTCAGCCGCCTTCCTACCCGACAATTCCTGTCGCTGGAGCCCGGCGGTCAACGAACGGCAGCCAAGTCATAAAGATCGTTGCTGCCGTTTTGATATTGGGCTTCCTCGGACTCCTTGGTTTGGGAGCCGCCGGAGCCCTCTTTTATTTCAATAGCGGCGGAACGACCGTTGCCGTTGCGTCACCGACCCCAATACCATCACCGACTCCAGCACGTTCACCGTCCCCTTCTCCTACACCAGATGATGAACAACAACTTGAGGAGGAGATGGCAAAGCTCAAAAAACAGCTCGAGGATGCGTTGAACCCGTCGCCGACCAAAACACCGCCGGGATTTTCGAGTGACGATCCGCCGACCGCTCGCGTAAACTCGCCAGCCGACGGTTTCCTTGCACTTCGAAGTGAACCCGATACCGAAACAGGCGAACGCCTCGCGCAGATCCCTCACGGAGCCGTCGTCGCTCTGGAAAACTGTGAGAAGGAAAAGGTCAAGATCGGCAGCCGTACCGGCAGATGGTGCATGGTCACGTATCGAGGCCAAACCGGTTGGGTGTTCGATGCCTGGCTTCAATATTAATACATAATGAATAAGTTACTGATCTGCCTCTTCCTGCTGCTGCCGGGAATTGCCGCCGCTCAAACACCGGCCGCAACTGCCACACCCACTTATGATGAACTCAAAGCTCGTATGGAGCGGTTCGAGGGCCGCTTGAAGGACTGGCCGGGTCTCGGACGCTACGCCGAGGCGAACAGCAAACTCGCTGCGCCCGCAAAAGGCGAGAATCGCGTAGTGTTTTTGGGCGATTCGATCACCGATTCGTGGAAGATCGCCGAATATTTTCCCGGCAAGCCGTACATCAACCGCGGTATCGGGGGTCAGACCACGCCGCAGATGCTGGTCCGTTTTCGCCCGGACGTGATCGATCTCAAGCCGAAAGTGGTCGTAATCCTCGCCGGAACGAACGACATCGCCGGAAACACGGGCGAGATGACGGTCGAAGCGATCGAGAACAACTACCGCTCGATGGCGGAACTCGCCAAGGCTCACGGTATTAAGGTTGTGTTTGCGTCGATACTGCCGATCAGCGATTACAACAAGAACGCTCAAGGCCAGCAGATCGTCCGCAGCATCCAGCGGCAGCCGAGCAAGATCCTTGCTCTCAACAAATGGCTAAAGGATTACTCGGCCGCGAACGGGCACGTATATCTCGATTATTTCTCAGCCACTGCGGACGACCAAGGCTTTCTGCGTGCCGATCTCGCCAACGACGGCCTTCATCCACATGCCGACGGATATAAGCTAATGGCTCCGCTTGCACAGAAGGCGATCGATGCTGCTCTTCGCAAATGAATGAGAGCGTTCTGTTTGGCAGAACGCTCCCGGTAGGTATTAATTGGATGGTATCTAGGACAGGATATGACAACAGGGGTTTTTAATAGTTCCCGAACCCTGCTGTCGGAGGATAATAAAAGCGTCCGGAACTTCGAAATGTCCGGGCATCGAAACCTTTGCGGGCTCCGCATTTCACGCAAGCTCGGTACGTAGTACTTTCGCTCGTCATGGGCCGCGTCAATCGCTTGTGACGGCAACCGAAGATCTTTCCGAAAACGCCGATCTCTCGACCAGAAATTTCTTCAGCGTTACCAACAAACCCATTAGATTCCAATACTGCTTGCATAACCTTTCAACTCCCCACATCCGAAAATGTGTGTCGTTCATTTAATAGAACGTTTTGAAGGGAAAGTTTTTGCACTCATTTTGATGAACGTTTCGGGCAAAAGTTTGCCTTTTCGAAAATTTTTCCACCGTTGAGTGCCGTATTTCCTCTTATCCAGTCATTTCGCTAGAATCATCCCAACAGTTTCAGGAGATATAGATGCCAAGATTGTTATTGATTGCGCTTTTCCTCACTTTTCTTTCACTCAATTCGTATTCCTGGGACGATGTAGGCCATAAAATTACCGGCTACATCGCTTGGCAGCGGATGAACCCAACGGCTCGGGAGAACGTGATCAAGCTACTCCGCTCAGCTCCTGAGGATTCGCATCTTTCTGCGTTCTATATGGGTTACGGGCCGCGATCGGAGGAGGCAAAGCGCTTTGAGTACTTCGTTTTCGTCCCGACCTGGGCCGATGTAGTTCGCGACCGCTCCTTCCCGGTTCGGTACGAAAAGTATCACAAGTCGAACTGGCATTATTCCGACACGTTCTGGCGGCAGGTTAATGGAAAGGTCGAATTGATCACCGACAAACAGCCGGGTGGACAAGGCGTGATACAGCTCGTCGCGGCCGACAAGGCAATGCGGGACGCGGCGGTGAAGCCGGCGGACAAGGCGATTGCGATCGCATGGTTTCTGCACCTCGGCGGCGATCTCCACCAGCCACTCCATACATCCGGGCGCCACACGGACCGCGAACCAAACGGCGATCAGGGCGGCAACTTGTTTCTGCTGACGGCTGAAGGAACGAAACGCGAGGATCAGGTGAACCTTCACTGGTTCTGGGATTCGATCGTCGGCCGGAACGTACCATTCCTGCCCCTTGAGAACGAAACCGATTATATCCGCGGCATCGCCGAGTCGTATATGGTTCGCTACCCGTTCGATTCGTCGAAAAGCGGTCTAATGCTTGGAGATTATCCCGGCTGGCAGAAGGAGAGTTTTGCGCTCGCGAACACCGACGTGTTCCGTGCGGACCTCGAACGGTTCAAAACCCCGACTGACGCCTATCGCCGCAACGCATATGCTGTTGCTGAGGAGCGGCTTGCGATGGCCGGCTATCGAATGGGCGAGACGTTGAATGAGATCTTCGGCAAATGACCCCACACGAAACGCTCGAATATTTCAAGAGCCGCGAAGGCGCGATGATCGACGCAATTCGCGAGATCGTTGAAATAGAATCGCCTTCGTACGATGTCGAGCGCAGTAAAACGGTCGTGCTGTGGATCGAGAACGAGGCTCGGAAGATCGGCCTCGAGATCGAACGCATCCCGGCGGAAGGCTACGGCGAGCACCTGATCATCCGAGCCTTTCCCGGCGAAGCTAAGCCTTACCTACTTTTAGGCCACAGCGACACCGTGCATCCGGTTGGGACCAAAGAACAAAATCCAACGCGGATCGAGGGCGACAAGTTGTACGGATGCGGCGTTTTCGATATGAAGTCGGGAATCGTTCTGATGCTCGAAGCGTTGCGGTATTTCCACGAGACGGCCACGCGCCCTGCCCGGCCCCTCACGATCTTCTTATCGTGCGATGAAGAAATCGGCAGCTATTCGGGGAGGCCGATACTTGAGAAGCAGGCCTCACGCGCTGAGGCGTGCTTGGTGTTCGAGCCGTCCGCATACGGACGCGTAAAGACCGGTCGTAAGGGCACGGGGATGTATGTAGTTAAGGCTCACGGCGTTCCCGCGCACGCGGGCCTCGAACCCGAGAAGGGAGCCAGCGCGATCCTTGAACTCTCGCGGCAGATAGAACGTCTTGATACATACAGCAAACTCGAGTCCGGCACGACCGTAAACGTATGCACAATGAGCGGCGGGACAACTTCGAACGTGATTCCGGAGCACGCTAAGTGTACGGTCGACGTTCGCTTCTCGTCGATGGACGAAGCTGCTCGGATAGACACTGCAATGAGGGCATTGCAGCCCTTTGACCAGCGCGTCTCAATTTCTGTAATTGGAGAGGTTAACCGTCCGCCGATGGAACGAACCGACGCGGTCGCCGCATTATATGAGAAAGCCCGACAGGTCGCCGCGTCGTTCGACTACGACCTCGGCGAAACCCAGGTCGGCGGTGCGTCCGACGGCAACTTCGTCGCCGCCCTCGGCGTCCCCGTCCTCGACGGCCTCGGCATCACCGGCAACGGCGCCCACACGCTCCACGAGCATATTTTGGTGAGTGATACAGCGAACCGAGCGGCGTTAGTAACCCTACTTCTAAGAGGTTGATGGACGAGAAAGTAGTAGACCTAAAGACGTTTTCCATTCGCTTCGCGGAGTCGACGGTTCGGCGGGTGACGAACACCCAGACTACTTATTTGGATCTGAATCTAGGTTTCGCCCAGGCCGAAACGGAGCTTTATCGGATTCATTTCGATAATAAACAAGAATTTAACCTCGAACTAAAGGTGGTTGAATCCATCTGCGTCACAGAAAAGCATTGGTTGCTCTTGGAGTATGGTGACGAGATTGTAGACGTTCATCTGGATGGGTTCGTTGAAAATCAGGTTGCTTTCGAGGAAGATCTGAACAGCGCTTCAATGGAAACTTTCCTAGGTTGGCGAAGCCCTGAGCATTATCTGAATATGCCGCTAAGGAAATTTCTTGAAAAACCATACGGCCTGCTTATGACCGCGCCCGAATCATTTGCGAATCGAGTGATCAAATTAGGGCCGACCTTTGGTGTTGACCTTTTTATCCGCAACGTCCGAAAGCCGAAAGGAGCTTTCAAGGTATTGTTGATGGACGACCTGTTTGTGGTCGCGAAAGAGTTCCGCATTGAGCCAGCGGCGACCTGAGAAATAAGAAATTTCAAGGAGGCGCATCCTGTCCGGTGATGGGCGCGGTCTTCAAAACCGTTAGCGGGTGCGCGAGAGCGTACCTGGGTGGGTTCGACTCCCACACGCCTCCGCCAAATTAGTGAATAGCGGATAGTGAATAGTGAATAGTTAAGAGATGAAAGAGTGGATCTCGCTCAATATGACGCCTGGGGTCGGGCCCAGGGCTGCTACTAAACTCTTAGAGCGGTTTGGGTCGGCGTCGGCGGTGTTTGACGCGCGGCGGACGGAGCTTGAGTCGCTGCGGATCAGGCCGGAGACGATCGAGAGCATCATGAAAAAGGAGTTTCATGAGAAGGCCCTTGATGAGTTTGAGCGGGTCAAGAAAGCGAGTGGCGACATTCTGATCCTCGACGACGGCAGTTATCCGGACCTTCTCCGACAGATAGACGACCCGCCGATCACGCTTTATGTTCGCGGGGATTGGCAGGCGTGTCTCGAACAGCCGTGTGTTGGAGTAATCGGCTCGCGAAATTGTTCGACGTACGGCAAGAATTCGTCGGAAATGCTCTCACGTG
>JAQSDP010000107.1 GCA_029945985.1 bacterium
TGATTCTGCGTATCCCGAACTCGGAGGTTCCTCCCGGAAACGCCCTCGAGCTTATAATCGGGCGTCGTCATCGCCCCGGCGGTCGCCGACGAACTGTTGAATTGCGTGACACCGTCGTTGCTTGAAAAAGTAAGCCCGCGAGCGTTTAGGTTATCGAACGATGTGTCCGCGATCGAAAACTTTTGGGCTCGTCCGGCCCCGCCGCTGGCGGTCAGTTGCTGGTCCTTGTATTCCGCAACAGCGTCACTCAAGAACAAGCCGACGATCGACAGGTCCTTCGACTTCGCCGCCACCGCCTGCAACTCTCCTACCCATCGAAAATCAGATCCCGTTCCGCGAACGTTGCCTGATAGTCTGGGAAACTCGACGCGAAAATCCTCGAACGTCAGCAGTTCCGCGATTGCGGTGCCGTTGGCCTCATAACTCGAATTCGTGCCCGCCACCGTTGCGGCGACGTTGATCCCCTTCAGATAAACGCCCTCGGCTGCCAGAGCGTCCGATTCAACCCGGCCGTCGACGTTATAGTTCTCGCCGGACCCGATGACCTTGCCTCGAAAATTCCCCACGCCGCGGAGCGTCGCACCAAGCGGAAAGATCGTCGACGCCTGAGTAAGGTCCACGGACGATTCGATGTTGAGGTCGTATTTGAAATCCTTCCAGTCCGACAGCCGCCCGCTCATCACGGTCTCGCCGATCGGTGTTTCGATCCGCAATTCCGAAATGTCCGCGCCCGTCTCGTCAGCTATTGCCTGGGCCCGCAGCGAGATATTGTCGAGGCGACTGTCTTGATATGTAAATGTTGATCCGGTTGACGTGACATCCAGCCGATAGCGTCGAGGCGTTGTGGGATCTTCCCAGCTTTCAGGATCTAGAAAGAACTGAAGGTTATTCGCGTCCGCCGTGATCGTCCGCCGAAGATCGCCGAAGTGCACTACGCTGTCGCGCATTGCGAATTTGACCGAATCGTATTTCAAGCTGATGCGTGACGCGCTCTCGTCCTGAACAATATTCGCGAAGTTCGACCGGCCGTTCTCGTCGTACTTGACCCAGACCTCGGCTCCCCATATGTCGGTCGACTCCACCGTGATATCGCGCGTCGCTTGCCATGCGAACAGGTCCTCGACAGTCAATCCGATCCGAGCCTCGCGGATGAACCCGAGTTTGTCGCCCGTGACCCGATCGTTGAAGGTCGCGTTTTTAAGGGTTAATTCGAGTGGGGTGAGCGAAAGACTGAAGACATCGGCCGTAAAGTCGATGCCCATGGCATTCATCTTGTCGACGAACTGTCCCTTGATGACGGAATCAACAGTTCCATATCGAAACAGCACGACAGCCAGCAGGGCGAACACAACGATCACCGCTGCCAGCCCGCCCGCGAACATCAGCGCATTCCTCCGCGTGAGGTATCCACGCCGCGCCACCATCTCTTCAGCCGGCGAGTCGTCTTCAGATTTATCGACCTTTTCTTCCTGCATCGCAGCTTTAAATTCCTCCAGCTTTAGCTGGAGGTTCGAGGTCAAGGATGATGTCAGGCTTTAGCCCAAAAGCGTGACCGATCCATCATCATGGCTTTTAGCCGATTCAGGCTGAAGCCGAAAGGAAGAGAAGTTCTGTTCATTTTTCGGCTCAAGCCGAAGGAATTTCAACCGCCACCTCCAGCTGAAGCTGGAGGCAATTTATATCTCACAATCCGACGGTCTCGGTTATCTCGAGTCCGAAGGCTTCGATCGCATTAACTTTCGGGGGATGATTCGTTAATAGACGGAGCTTCCTGATACCGAGATCTTTGAGTATTTGGGCACCGATCCCGTAATCGTGAAGCTTACCGTATCCAGTTTCGCGTTTCGCGGCCTGAAAATCAATGCCCCGCTCCTGCATCAGTGCATATGTTTTTAACTGATTTACAAGGTCGAGATTGTTCTCCCGCTGACGCAAGTAGAGCAGAACGCCGCTGCCCGCCTCCGCGATCTTCTTCAGCGATGACCGCATAGCGTCCGACGCCTCGCCGAGCGTACAGCCAAACATCGCGAAAGTGATGTTCTCCGTCTGCACTCGAACAAGTACAGGTCCGGCGGTCGCGACATCGCCCATCACCAGCGCAACGTGCGTTTCGCCGTTCATTTCATTTTCATACACGACCGAGCGGAACAGTCCGTATTCCGTCGGGAGGTCAACCTCGACGATGCGCCTTACCAGAGTCTCTTTTTCGATCCGATATCGCACTAGATCAGCGACGGAGATGATCTTGAGATCATGCTTTGCCGCAAACGTTTCGAGTTCCGGCATCCGCGACATGGTGCCGTCGTCATTCATTATCTCGCAGATAACGGCTGCCGGCGTCAGTCCCGCGATGCGAGCAATATCAACGCTCGCCTCTGTTTGCCCCACTCGAATCAGCACGCCGCCGCGTTTCGCCCGCAGCGGAAACACGTGTCCCGGCCGGGCAAGGTCCGAGGGCTTCGTCGCCGGATCCACCGCCGTGAGGATCGTATGAGCTCTGTCGGCGGCGGATATCCCGGTCGTCACGCCTTCCTTCGCTTCGATCGAGATCGTGAAAGCCGTGCCCATGCTCGAGGTGTTGTTGGCCGTTTGCGGATGCAGATGCAGTTCATCCGCGCGGTCTTCGGTGATCGGCATGCAGATCAGCCCACGGCCGTGGATCGCCATAAAGCTGATCAACTCCGGCGTCACCTTCTCCGCCGCGCACATCAGATCGCCTTCGTTCTCGCGATCTTCATCGTCCACAATGATGACCATTCGGCCCTGTCGCACGTCCTCGACAGCAGCCTCGATGGAAGCTAGAGACATTCTTTCTCCCGCATGTGCCAAACCCGCAAACCCTTGCATTTGAACTAAGTTTAGCCAAAAGTCGGCCTCATTGCTAATGAATTCTCATCAGAAGCTTTCACGATCGCGGTTATTTGGTATACGGGTTGCAAACGACGCCGCGGATGAACGATTTTCGAACGCGCAGCGGCCCGAGGCCGTGGGGATCATAGAAAATGGATTACAACAGAAATTTTATTATTTCGATCGTGCTTTTGGTCGTACTTGGCATTGGCTACGCGGTGGCCGGGCAGACAAAGGATGTCGCGCCCGTTCCGGCTAACGCGATCATATGGGAAAGCGTAGACATTCCGTCGAGAGATACTTTCCGCGGGCCTACGACTGAGGGGATCACGCCCGCGCTCGACAAGGTGAAGCTTATCGGCCGTCAGTCCGGCGGAAACAACCTCAAGTACCGTGTCGAGGACGCTAACGGTCGTGAGTGGGTCGTAAAGATCGCTGACGAATCGCAGGCAGAGATCGCCGCCAATCGTTTGCTGTGGGCGATCGGATACCGGACCGAGGTCGACCAGATCGTTCCGCGCATCAACATCGAAGGCATCGGCAATTTCAAGAATGCACGATTCGAGGCACGGGCAAAAGAGATAACCCGCGGCGATCGCTGGAGTTGGGCAAACAATTCGTTCACCGGGACCAAGGAATTTGACGGACTGCGTTTAATGATGGCGTTCGTTAACAACTGGGATCTGAAGGACGACAACAACGCGATCATTACCGAAGGCGGAAAAACCTATCTCATCGTCAGCGATATGGGGTCGTCGTTCGGCAAGCTGGCAAAGTCCAACACCAGCCGCAGCGGCCGGAGCGTCAACAAGGCCGAACATTTCGCCGATGCAAATTTCATCAAGTCAGTGAACAACGGCGTGCTCGAACTCGACTATCGCGGCGGCGGGGCGGATCACCTCAAAGGCATCTCGCTAGAGAATGCTCGGTGGCTGGTCGGGCTGCTTTCGCAATTGAGCGACAAGCAGATCTCGGATGCTTTCCGGGCCGCTAACCACTCTAACGAGGACGTGAACCTCTATACGACCGCCCTCAAGAATCGCATCGCGGCACTATCAAACGCGGTTGCCGCCAACGTAGCGACGACCAACTGAACAAACGTCGAGCCGATCAACTGAATAAACAAAGAAGGAGTCGGCAACTCACGTCCGACTCCTTCTTTCGCATCGAATTCCAGGCTAGTGTCGGCCAGCCGCGTTTGCTTTTGCGGCTTCGAAATTCTTAGCGTAGTCCTGTACGAACGTCTTCATTACCTTACGCCCCCAACTCGTGTCGAAGTGGAACCTCTCCATTTCATTGAACGCCTGGTCGTAATTCCAGCCGTATTTGTTAAACCGATACACCGCACCTGTAACGCCCGCCCGGTGCTTTCCACCTTTGCAGTGGACATACATCACCCCGTTCGCAGGATCGTTGATCTGCTTCAAAAATTCCCCGATCATCGCATCGCTCGGGTATTCGGCATCATCCATCGGAAGATTGATGTACTTCATTCCCAACGCCTCGACCGCTGGCTTCTCATAGCTTTCCGGGTCGTTTCGAAGATCGATCACGGTCGTGACCCCAAGATCTTTCAGGGACTGGTATTCATCTGTTTTCGGCTGCCCGCCCCGATAATAGTTCGCGTCCATCTGCCCGAAATTCTTGATCTTAATGTTAGGAAATTGCTCGGACGTCTTCGAGATCACCTCCGACTGGCCCACACAAATTACGGCTAAGAGCGCTGACAGCGCGGCGGAAAGCGGCAAACTTATAAACTTTTTCATCGATCCTCCAAGTGGCTTGACCTTTGGTGAGGCCAGCGTCAAGTACTTTGGTTGTGCGAGACAGAACAGGTCAACACACGGTGACGGGGCGCTGTATCGCTCTTCAACTGAGACGGCGAAACGCCCTCCGGGGTTGGATTGAAATGGCGCCTGCCGACGAGCACGAGCCTGGACATATGCGCTGTCACTTTGCGACCCTCAAGCGAAACCTTTATCCTTGCCTCCAATGCAGACCCGAGCGGCGTCAAGAGATAAGTTACTGATCGTTCTTCTCCACGCCGTGTTCTTCGTCTCGGGCATCGCCACGGTACTCATCGGTCAGGTACTGCCTTACGTATCGGCCCGATTCCATCTTGACGATCTTCAGCTCGGCTACTTGTTTCCAGCTCAATTCGCCGGTTCGCTCACCGGAACGCTGATGACGAACTGGCTCGGGCGGCAGGGAAGATTGATTCCCGCAACGGCCGCGGGGGGACTCTTGATGGCGGTCGGGATCGCGATGCTGAATCTCGGTTCATACGAGCTTGCTCTCGCCGCGTTTCTCGTCAACGGCCTCGGCATCGGGTTGACGCTTCCGGCGATCAACGTGCTGATTCTCGAACGCGATCCCGCGCGGTCAGGTTCGGCACTGAACTTTCTCAACTTCTTCTGGGGCCTGGGCGCGATCGTCTCCAAACCGCTCACGGATTTTACTGCCCAAGGGTCGAGCCTCTTCATCACGACGCTCTGCCTCTCGATCCCGCTCGTTCTTCTTTCGCTGGCGATCATCATTCTTCCGACTCCCAGCGAAGCTCGGATCCAGCCAAAGAGCCGCACCAGCGAAGCCCTGCCGCCCATCTGGTCGAACCCCCTCGCGTGGGCCATCGCTCTCTTCGGATTCATCCACGTCGGATTCGAGTCCGGCATCGGCGGCTGGCTGACCACATACACCGAGCGGGTCGAAGGTCCGGCAGAGACTCGACTCATTACACCGACCTTTTTGTTTTTTCTCTTCTTCATCATCGGGCGAGGAATTGCTCCGGCATTTTTCCGCTACCTCGATGAGAATAAAGTCATATTCATCAGCCTGCTGGTCATTCTCTCCGGGCTCGCGCTCATTCTTACCGCCTCTGGATCATTTCAACTTGGCATCGGCGGAGCTCTATGCGGCCTCGGGACTTCGTCAGTCTTCCCGACCAACATCTCCCGATTTTCGAAAGCCTTCGGATCGGAGGCTATGCGCCGTGCAACTCCACTTTTCTTGTGCGGCACATTAGGAGCGACCGCGGTCACCTGGCTGATCGGATTTATCTCTCAACGCTTCGGCGACCTCCGATCAGGAATGTACGTACTCGCCCTCAGCATCATGCTCCTGATCGTCCTTCAAATGGTGCTCGCCTTTCACCTCAAGTCTCCGAAAAAAGGTGTGTAGTTACTTTGTGCTTACGGGTGTCTGTTGGGGAATGAATGTTTTCGGAGTAAGCGGCTCAGTGCTGGACGGATGCAAGTGAAGCCTCAAAATCAAGAACGCGGTGCAGCGCGTGCAATCGCGTCTGCACCGTTTCTGACGACTTCGGCGAAACCGGTCACTTCGATAACTCCAACGTGTCTAAAGCTCTAGTCCTCGCAGGTATGATCGGAAGTCTTCTGCCAGGTCTGGTCGCTTGAGCGCAAACTCGACTGTCGCGATCAGGAACCCGAGCTTATCACCGGCATCATGGCGGGTACCTTCGAGCTTAACAGCATATAGCGGACGATCTTTCAAAAGGAGCCTCATGGCGTCCGTGATCTGGATCTCGCCGCCCGCTCCAGGTTCAGTTCGCTCGATCGCTTCGAAGATATCGGGAGTGAAAATATAGCGTCCGATGATCGCAAG
>JAQSDP010000108.1 GCA_029945985.1 bacterium
TCCAATCCTGGGTTCCGGCGATACACCGCAAAACGCCCTCATAGGACTTCCGGCAGCCGTCTCGAAGGATCGTCCATTCCCCATCGCTCACCGTCTCGATGAGCCAGCTCTGTTCCCAATTCACCGGCTCCGTGCGTCCGTTCATGAATTCGCACATTCGGTCGAGATAGAACTTCGCATGCTCGGTCTGAGCAGCGATCGTGGTGCCATCGTGATTCATCGAAGCTGCTGCGGCGGAGATCGCCGCGAGAGTCGGAAACACACCAACACCCCGATCAAGATAGGCACTTGCGTCTCCACCCGGCGATCCTACGAATGTCTCGCGAAGCAGATATGCGACTGACTCAACAAAATGTCTTTGCGAGATCGTCGCCTCCTCGTCAGTTTTTGTTGCTTCCTGCATCATATGGGTCCTTTACGCTAAACTTCTCCCAGAATGGAAGAAACCGTCCGACAATTCATCGCCGAACTCCGCCAAAGTGTGGAAAATGGCACTTTTGTAAAGCTCACTCTCGGCAATTATAGAGGCGATGACGATTCACTGCAAAAGATTCTCGCCCGTCCGGTGGAAACAAATAAAGGCAACAGGATCTTGTTCCAATATCGCAGGAAAAGGAATAGCAACGTAGCAAATTTCGAGGCTGAGGATGCTATCGCTCACGTCGAGAAACTTCTGACCGATGGCTTCCGAAGCGGCCACCTGTTCACGACCGTAAAAGATCTCCAACTGACCATCGGGAAAAGATCCGCAAAGATAGCGCCCGGCAGGCCATCCTTCTCGGATCCAGCACCGACATCGCACGATCGTGAGAAGACGTATCTTGTCGATCGAAACGCTTATTATTTAAAAGCCCTCGGCATCTCGACTGATTCTGGATCGATCCGCTCAGACGCCCATGACAAATGGAAGCAGATCAACAAGTTCGTCGAAATACTCACCGGCCTTTACGAATCCTCGGATCTAAGAGAAAAATCGGTCCTAAACGTTGTAGACATGGGTTCTGGCAAAGGGTATCTGACATTCGCGGCCTATGATCATCTTGTAAGAACCAGGAGTAGGAGCGACCGTTTAGCCGTTGATGTTACTGGAGTTGAGTCGCGTCCGTACCTCGTCGAACTCTGTAATCAGATCGCTCGTGCTGGGGCATACGACGGATTGAACTTCGTACCCTCGACCATCGCCGACTTTCATGCAGACGAGATCGACATCCTGATCGGCCTCCATGCCTGCGACACGGCGACCGATGACGCACTCTATCAGGGAATTCGAGGCGGAGCATCGATCATCATCGCCGCACCCTGCTGCCATCACGAGATCAAGGCTCAGATGCGTTCGCCGGAGCTGCTAGCCGGCATTCTCAAACATCCCGTAATGCACGAACGGACTGCCGAGACAATAACCGACGGCATCCGGTCGCTGCTGCTCGAACGAGAAGGCTATAAGACGAAAATATTCGAGTTCGTCTCGACCGAGCACACGCCGAAGAACAATATGCTGGTCGCGACGCGGGCGAAACAGCCGGTCGATCGGGAAAAGATCCAGCATCAGATCGACGAACTAATTCGAGAGTTCGGCATCGAAAGTCAAAAACTCCTCGCCTGTCTCAAATTATCCGAATTAACATCCATGCCGGACAACTGGGAATAATCTCCGGGAAACTCGACATAGTCCCTGATAGAGACTCAAAATCCAACTGAAATTTGTTCTCAGAAGACAGGCACTTCGTCCGAGTGGGTAGGAGTCTGCCTTTTGAAATGAGCCTCTGACCAAAATCAACCAGCGAGGAGTTTTAGATTTGTATGTTGACGACAAAAGTAAAGAAAGTTCTACTCGTAGCCTTTCTATTAGGCACCGTTCTTATGGTTCAGCCGATCTATGCCCAAGAGGGCCTTGGAACCCGACTGCTTCAAGGTGGTAAGAAAGCAATTGTCATTGATTCGCCCGGGAATTACGCGTTGCGGGATACCTTGAGCGTTCCGGGAGGAGATGCGATCACGATTACCTCTTCAAACGTAACGCTTGATCTCCAGGGAAATTCTGTAAACACGGACGCTCCGGCCACGGGTCGAGGAATCTGGATAACGGGAGCAAAGAGCGTCGAAGTACGAAATGGCCATGTCGGCGGCTTTAATGTGAACGTCGCCGTGATGAACAGCGAGAATATTCACGTGAAAGGTCTCACGATTACCGGATTCGGACTCGCTCCGAACAACGGTCCGTCCGAGATAGGTATCCTTCTCCTTCAATCCAGAGCATCGATTGTCAAAGCAAACAGCATTTCTTCGGTCAACCTCGGCATCTTCGTTCGCGGGGCTAATTCGACCGGAAATCGCATATTCGAGAATAGTATCGTAGGAGGAGCGATCCCTGGTATCAACCTTCTCGGCATCTGTTACAATCCAGCCCCGAACTCGGGTACGGAAGGGCCTCGCGGTGATAACATTTACAACAATCACATTACGCGTTTCGGCTATGCGTTTGCTCTGAGTTCGGGTTCGGTCTTCAACGTGTTCAACGAAAACGTGTCCGCCTCCTTTGCCGGAGATTTTCGAGAACCGGAAAACCTTGTTTCGGGAGGTGGGACGAACATTTCTGAAGGCAATCTTGCGGTTACTATTCCGCAAACTGTCCTTCCGAACTAACGGCGTTTTTGGTGGAAGAGGTGGTCTTAAGCCTCTTGGATTGGGTTTCATGCCTTGACTCGACTAAAGCCTGAGCAGTACCATATGGGATTGTCTCTGTAAGTCAGGAACTAAACAAGGGGGTTATTAAAGCAATGAAAGCAGAAATTCATCCGAAGTACGAAGAGATCACCGTAGCATGTGCCTGCGGGCATTCATTCCAGACACGTTCGACACTTGGCGAAGAGCTTCACGTCGAAATTTGTTCCGAGTGCCATCCGTTCTTTACCGGCAAGCAGAAGCTTGTTGATACAGCAGGACGCGTCGACCGCTTCAACAAGCGTTACGCTCGCGGAGCGAAGTCGACGGAACAAGCCGCGTGACCATTAGCGATCGTTATTAGCTGTTTATAATCTGACGCCGGCACTTTTGCCGCCGAACCGTAGAGGTGCACGATTTTTGCACCCGCGATAGGTGAAAAAAGTCCGGCGTTGAGTGTATTTATCATCATCAAAAGCAAAGCGATGAAGAACATTCGACGAAATGCCCGCCTCTATCGTTTCATCCACACCGTTTTCGCAATGGAGCGCGACCTTATAGTCGGCGGACAGGCCGTGATGGAAGGTGTAATGATGCGAACGCCGTCGGCATACGCGATCGCCTGCCGCAAATCGGACGGCGAGATCGTCACGACGGCGGAAACGCTGCCGAAGTGGAGCGATACGTACAAATGGCTCTCATGGCCGGTGTTACGCGGAGGCGCGACGCTGATCCAGTCGATGGGGCTTGGTATCAAGGCTTTGAACTTCTCGGCAAAGATCTACGAAGACGACCTCGAAGCTCAGAAAGAGAAGGTAAAGCAAGAGGCTGCTGAGCAGGTCGCCGTCTACGCCGAAGGAACGGCCGACGAGAATTTTACGAAGGCTCCGGTCAAGGTCGTAATGCCTGAGAAGAAAGAGAAGAAGGCCGGATCATCGATCGGCACCGTTTTCTCCATCATCTTCGCACTCGGTTTTAACGTACTTTTATTCGTCGTCGCTCCATTACTGATCACGAACGCCGGATTCATCGCACTCGGTTGGGCGGATGCTCCGCTGCAGACCGAGAGCTCCGCGTGGTGGCAGACGCTCTACTCATATATTTGGGAAACGAAGCCTCATTCGTGGATCGCATTCAACCTGATCGACGGCGTAGTTCGGATGTTCTTCTTTGTCTTGATGATCGTGTCGATGTCATACCTAAAAGACATTCGGCGTGTGTTCGAGTATCACGGAGCGGAGCACAAGACCGTGTTCACGTGGGAGAAGGGCCTCGAACTGAACGTCGATAATGCTAAAGGCCAGCGTCGACAGCATCCGCGCTGCGGGACGTCGTTCCTGATGGTCGTTATGCTCGTGTCCATCGTCCTTTTTTCAGTGATCACGTTCGAGCAGACGTGGCTCAACCTGCTCGTCCGCATCCTGCTGATGCCGCTCGTCGCGGGACTTTCGTATGAAGTTATCCGTTACGCTGCAAAGAAGGAATCGGGAGCGATCTTCAAATCGATGACCCTGCCGGGCATCTGGCTGCAGAACATTACGACGCAGGAACCGGACGCCGAACAGCTTGAGGTTGCGATCCGGGCCTTAGACGAATCTCTGAAGCTGGAACCGCAAACCGCATAAATATGTTCGAAAAACTCGCACAGATCGAGAAGAGTTACGAAGACCTGACCGAGCAGATCTCGCAGCCGGAGTTCATGTCGGATATGTCGGCCTATGCGAAGCTGATGAAGCAGCATCGGAGCCTGGGCGAGATCGTCGAAAAATATCGCGAGGTAAAGCGGCTGCAGGAAGCTTTGACCGACGCTAAGGAACTCGCAGATGCGGGGGATGACGACGAGATGAAGGAGATGGCGACTGCAGAGATGGCAGAGATCGAAGCTAAGCTGCCTGCTGCCGAAGAAGCTCTCAAGTTCTTGTTGCTCCCGAAAGACCCCAACGACGAAAAGAACGTGATTCTCGAGATCCGAGCGGGGACCGGCGGCGACGAAGCTACCCTATTCGCGGCCGAGGTGCTTCGGATGTACACACGGTACGCCGAACGCCAGGGCTGGAAGATGGACATCATGGGAACTGCCGACACGGGAGTCGGAGGGATCAAAGAAGCCATCGCGATGATCGAGGGCGACAATGTCTACTCCAAGATGCGTTACGAATCCGGCGTGCATCGAGTCCAGCGAGTTCCCCAAACCGAGACGCAGGGCCGCATCCACACGTCGGCGATCACCGTCGCCGTACTTCCCGAAGCCGAGGAAGTCGACATCCAGATCAACCAGAACGACCTTCGCATCGATACATTCTGTTCGTCGGGTCCGGGTGGCCAATCAGTCAACACCACGTATTCTGCGGTTCGCATCACGCACCTGCCGACCGGCGTAGTCGTTTCGATGCAGGACGAGAAGTCGCAGATCAAGAATCGAGAAAAGGCGATGCGCGTGCTTCGAGCTCGCCTGCAGGAGATCGAAGAGCAGAAACAACACGACGCTCTGTCTGCCGAGCGAAAATCGATGGTCGGCTCAGGCGATCGATCTGAAAAGATCCGCACATACAATTTCAAGGAAAACCGCGTCACCGACCATCGTATCGGCATGACCGTTCACCAGCTCGATCTCGTGATGGAAGGTGCTCTCGACGATTTTGTCCAAGCCCTGAGCCAACACTACCAAACTGAGAAACTCAACGCTGAGGCGGTCGCCGGCTAACCGGATCAGTTTTCGTTAATCCTCTGTTAACAATTAAGATAGGAAAGTGCCTATTACCCGCCTTTATCTAATTAGACACGGCCAATCCGCCGGGAACGCCGAGGGCCGGTTCGGCGGACACGGTCCGACGCCGCTTTCCGACCTCGGTCAGCGACAGGCTGAGTTGACTGGTGAGGCACTGGCAAAAGAAAACATCTCAGCTATTTATTCCAGTGATCTATACAGGGCGGTCCAAACAGCGGAACCGCTTGCGGGGCTTACCGGAGTTCCGGTGCTGACAAAGACGGCCTTTAGAGAGCGAAACGTCGGGGTCCTCGAGGGCCTCACATTTGATGAATCGAAACTACAGCATCCGAAGGACTATTACGCCCTCGTCAACCGCAATTACCATCATGTCATCACCGGCGGCGAGAGCTATCGCCATCTTGTGAAACGTGCAATGGACGAAATCTGGGAGATCCTGCGAAGGCATCAGGGCGAACGCGTGGCGATCTTTTCTCACACGGGTGCGATATGCTTTATGACGCTCCACCTGATGGGAGCCATTCGCCGCGACACCAAACAGACACCGTGGCTCATCACATCGAACTGCGGCGTCAACCGCTTCGAGATACGCGGCCGCAGCAACATCCGCGTTCTAGCGCTAAACGACACCCGCCACCTTTCCGACATCACCGGAAACGATTCCTTCACCGCTCGATAGCGATCACCGACGATACGTCAAAATAAAAAAGTGAGGTGATCGCTCACCTCACTCGGGAAGTTTCCTAACTTTGAAGTTAGAAATCGTAGCGAATCGCGAATTGGAGAATTCTCGGTGCGCCTTGAATCGCCGTAAAGTTGCCCCAGTTCGTCGGAGCGGTACTAAATTGCGGGTCAGTGTTTAGGCTTGCATTATTGAAACCAGTCAGCCTTTGAGTATTGGTCACGTTAAACGCATCCACTCTGAGCTTGAGCGAATGGCTTTCGGCCCACGGCATCTGGAACGACTTCTGCATTCCCATGTCCAGAACTATATAGCTGGGGAACCGGAGCTGGTTTCGGTCGCCGGATTCGCCTGGACCCGGGCTTCGGAAGCTATTGTAAGC
>JAQSDP010000109.1 GCA_029945985.1 bacterium
ACCTCGGGCAGATCAACTACCATCGCCGACTTCTTTCAAAGTGAATTTTCAGGAATCTGAGGCTTATCTTCTTTCGCTCGGCAACGAGGTCGAGACGATGAAGCTTGGGCTGGAGAATATTACCGCTCTGCTTGCGGCGCTTGGCGATCCGCAAACAAAGTACAAGAAGGTTCAGGTCGCCGGTACGAACGGGAAAGGATCAGTCTGTGCCTTCTTGGATTCGATCTGTCGTCGCGCGAATATTCGCACCGGCCTTTACACTTCACCGCATCTTATTTCCATCACTGAGCGGATCAAGATCGATGGAGTTGACATCAGCGAGGATGAGTTTGCTCGCCTAGCGACTCGCGTGCAAGAGACGGCGGAGGGACTTTTGGCTGATGGACGGTTGGAGTATCGCCCGACGTTTTTTGAACAGGTAACGGCGATCGCTTTGCTCGCGTTTGCGGCGGCGCAGGTGGAACTCGGCATCCTCGAAACGGGCTTAGGCGGACGCTACGACGCCGTCACCGCCGCAAAAGCCGAGATCGCCGCGATCACCCGTATCGACCTCGACCACCAGGAATACCTCGGCGACACGATCGAAGAGATCGCTGCGGAGAAGGCCGCGATAATTAGGTCGGATTCTCTCGTCGTGCTTGGTGATCAAAGTCAGGCCGTAATTAAACTCCTGCTAGACCGATGCGATATGTTTGGGTTGAAGGCCCGAACGAAATGTGAAGCGAGTACGTGGGCCGTCGATATGCTCAATGGCTCTGCAGTGGCATTCTTTCGGACCGAGAATGCAATTTATGACGATCAGAACTTAGGCCTTAAAGGGCGTCACCAGATCGAAAATGCAAAGATAGCAATAATGGTCGCCGAGGCACTCCGGTACGAATTTAGTTTCAGTATATCTGGTGACAACATAGCCAACGGCCTTGAAAAGGTTCACCACCCGGGTCGCCTCCAGCGAATCGGCCCATTCATTTTCGATGGAGCCCACAACCCATCAGCGGCGAAGGCCCTGGGTGAGTTTATTGATGAGTTTGTCCATGGAACAATAACGATGATTTTCGGCGCAATGAGCGACAAATCCGTTGCCGAGATCGCCGTAATCCTTTGGCCGCGAGCAGAGAAGATCATTCTAACGCGGCCTTCGAATTCACGAGCGATGTCCGCTGATGAACTTTTGGCATTTGCTCCGGAAAGAATCGACGTTGCTAAGATTGTAAAAACCGGATCGGTAGCCGAGGCGTTGGAGACAGCGAGGAAGATCACGCCTAAGGATGGATTGGTACTTGTAACCGGATCGCTGTATCTGGTTGGTGAAGTGAAGAAGATACTGAATAATTAAGACACGCAAGCGGGACGCTCGCGTTCCCAGGAATATGCACAAACTTGTATTGATACGTCACGGCGAGAGTCAGTGGAATAAGGAAAATCGTTTCACCGGGTGGAAGGATGTTGATCTGTCTGAGAAGGGCAGGGAAGAGGCGAAGGCGGCGGGGCAGTTGCTGAAGGCCGAGGGGTACGTTTTTGACGAGGCGTACACGTCGGTACTGAAGCGGGCGATCCGCACGCTCTGGATCATCCTCGACGAGATGGACCTGATGTGGATACCGGAGACGAAGTCGTGGCTACTGAACGAACGTCATTACGGTGCTCTGCAGGGACTCAATAAGGCTGAGACTGCGGCACAGTACGGGGAGGAGCAGGTGCTAGTATGGCGACGCAGTTATGACGTACTGCCGACACTGCTCGACGAAGCGGACGAGCGCTGGCTCGGGAAAGATCCTCGCTATTCGAACATCACGCCGGATATGTTCCCCCGGGCGGAGTCGTTGAAGGAGACTGTGGAGCGGGTCGTGCCTTATTACCAGAAGGAGATAACTCCGAAGATCGCGGCCGGCAAGCGTTTACTGGTCGCGGCGCACGGCAACAGTTTGCGAGCCCTCGTGAAATATCTGGATACCATCTCGGACGAAGACATCGTCAGCCGCAACATCCCGACCGGCGTACCGCTCGTCTACGAACTCGACGAGAATCTCAAACCGACGAAAAGCTATTATCTTGGCGATGCGGAAACTGTGAAAGCCGCAGAAGACGCGGTCGCACACCAGGGCAGGGCTAAATAGGGATCAAAGCTAGAAGAGTGAAATAGTGAAAAAGGAGGCCCCCGTTTCCTTTTTCACTTTTTCACTTTTATACTCTTCCACTTTGTATGTGGCGTAAGGCCGTTTTCATTGTTCTCGTTCTTTTCCTGCTCTCGCCGTACGGTTCGCCGCCGGCGGCCCTTGCCCTCGGCCTGTTGCTGGCGTTCTCGATTGGTAGCCCGTTTCCGGAGCTTTCCGGCAAAACAAAGTATTTGCTTCAGGCCTCGGTCGTACTCCTTGGATTTGGAATGAATCTGGAAGCGATCGTAAAGGCGGGACGCGAAGGGATATTTTTCACCATCGCAACGATCTTCGGAACTCTCGCACTGGGTTATTTAGTCGGTAGATTTCTAACTGTTCCGTCCAAAACTTCAGCGTTGATCTCTTCAGGTACAGCGATCTGCGGCGGCAGTGCGATCGCTGCGGTCGGGCCTGCGATCAACGCAGAGCATGAAGAGATGTCGGTTTCGCTCGGTACGGTCTTTATTCTGAATTCGGTTGCGTTGTTTCTGTTCCCGGTCTTGGGGCATGCTCTCGGATTAAGCGAAAATCAATTCGGCATCTGGGCGGCTATCGCGATTCACGATACGAGTTCGGTCGTGGGAGCGGCACAAGCTTACGGGTCGGAAGCTCTGGCGACTGCAACCACCGTGAAACTAGCGCGAGCGATTTGGATCGCGCCCATCGCCCTAGCATTCGCCTTTCTTTATCGGAAAGCAGACACCGACGCAAAAGCGAAAGTGGCGATCCCGTGGTTCATTTTTCTCTTCATCGCCGCCGCCGCATTCCGGACGTATGCTCCGACGTTCATTCTACCGAGCATCTTCGATTCGCTTGTGAATCTAGCCAAAGCG
Organism: bacterium; assembly: GCA_029945985.1. GTDB lineage: Bacteria > Acidobacteriota > Blastocatellia > Pyrinomonadales > Pyrinomonadaceae > OLB17. Next base: position 2,990 of record JAQSDP010000109.1, read on the forward strand.
GGGATGACTATCACCCTGTTCTTGATAGGCGCCAGCCTGACTCCTAAGACGCTAAAAGCCGTCGGAGTCAGGCCGCTTATCCAGGGAGTGCTGCTATGGGTCGTGATCTCGGCGGTCGCATTATGGTCGGTAATAGGCCTTGTGGTGTAAACGACCGCGTTAAAACTGTACGTCCGGCGGATATTGCGGTATGGGTTCCGGCGGCGTCGGGAACGGGTCCGGCTGCGGTACAGGATCGGCCGGCGGATCAACGACGGGATACGGATCGACGGGTTCCGGCAGGTTCGGAGTGTTCGGATCAATGACCGGTTCAGTCGGCTGAATAGGATCGGTTTGCGACGTAATATTTCTCATTTCTTCTCCTTTGCTTTCGCGTGCGATTTCTTTCTAAGCGAATCGGGCTTGTGTGCAGCTTCCTTGCCCGACTTTTCACTTTCAACTAGGAACTGCGGATCATCCTTCGATGCTGAAACCTTGTGTTCCTGGATCTTGGTCGGCGATGTCAATTTCCTCTTTATCGTTCCGCTAGTCTTCCCCTTTGGGGTGTTCCACTCAACCTGATCCCCCTTTTTAAGTTCTTTTGGCATGTTCGATCGCCTCCATCAAACGAGAGATTCGCCTGGTTTGAGCTCATTATTCTGCTCGGCCGCGTTGTCGATCGCTGACGTGACAATATCCGGAATGAGATCGGTCCGACTCTCTAGACCGGTGGCGAGACGCTCGCCGATCCCACCTTCTCCTGGCAGAAACAAAGTAGACCGCTGCATAAGAGTAGCGGTCAGCTCCGGCGCGATCGCCGACAACAACGCTACCGCTTTTGCCTGGATCGAGATCGTCAGTTCGCTCTTGCCCAGCTCGATCGCTTCGATAATTTGAGCGGCCGCCCGTTCGGCTGAGATCGAGGTCGCAGGCGTAGCGTCCATCACACTGAACAAGGCGAACTCCTTTTCATTCTGGCCTTTGAACAGAGCGTTCACGTGGCTTCCGGTACGCATCAGGCCCGGATATACCGTCGTTACCTTGATCGAATCCTTCGCGAGTTCGTTCGCGAACGCCTTCGATAGTCCGGACAAGGCGAACTTACTTGCGCAATAGGGGGCCAGGTGAGGAACGGCCACTTTCCCCCCGATCGACACGATATTGGCAATGCGGCCGCCGCCGTTCTTCTTCATCAAAGGCACGACTGCCTGCATCGTGTGATACGGCGCCCAGAAATGAACATTCATCGCGTCGCGAAAGTCCTTTTCCGTCTGCTCCTCAAGCGGGCCGACTTGGATGACGCCGGCATTATTGATCAGTACATCAACGCCGCCGTAACGGATGCTGCATTCATCGATAAAGCTGTCGGCGTGTTCCCGTTCGGTAAGATCGGTGCGAAATGCGATGACCTCGCCGCCTCTCGACTGCAGGTCGGCCACGGCACGAGCGAGCTCATCCTCGTGCCTCGAACAGATCGCGACCCGAGCGCCTCGCGATACGAGCTCTCGAGCAAGAACAAGGCCCAACCCTCTCGCGCCGCCCGTGACCACCACGCGCTTACCATCCAGGTTGAACCTATTGGGCCGCTTTAGTAGTGTGACCGCCGCTCCTGCAGCGACTCCCAGTAAGAGTGTCTTAACTAATTTGTGATCCATATGCGTAACGCTTCAATACAGTCGAGGTCTGCGAAGAGCTATCTCCTCAATTGGCGTGCCGCTCGCCGGGGCCATCTGGCAAACTGCAAAAATGAAACGCGAAGATGATGTTGCTGAGATCACCGTCCGAGCGAAACGCGAGGTTCGCGGCGTTCTCGAACCGAATCTCGTGCGAATAATCTCTTTCATCGTTATTACCATTTCCCTTGTTGCATGCACGGTTCTGTGCATCCTGGCGATCTGGAAATTCACCTAATCAGATGTTGTTTGGCGTGCCATCGCGACATTTATCGTCGTCAGCGTTTCCACCGGTATCTTTACTTTTGTCAACGAACGTCTCGGCTAGCAACCCTCCTCATTGGTACCCCGCTTATGATTTGTTAAAATACTCGTTTCGGCTATAGGCGACATTTTCAACAGTAATGAGCATCGAGCAGATCACCGTTCGCGGCGCACGGCAGCACAACCTCAAGAACATCGACGTAGATATTCCGCGCGACAAGTTCACGGTGATTACCGGGCTGTCGGGCTCGGGAAAGTCGTCGCTCGCGTTCGATACTATTTATGCGGAAGGGCAGCGGCGATATGTGGAATCGTTGTCGGCGTACGCCCGGCAGTTCCTCGATCAACTTGAGAAACCGGATGTTGATTCGATCGAAGGTCTGAGTCCGGCGATCTCTATCGAACAGAAGACGGTCTCGCGCAGCCCCAGATCGACCGTCGGTACTGTAACCGAGATCTACGACTACATGCGACTGCTGTTCTCATCGATAGGCCAGCCTCACTGTCACAATTGCGGCGAGCCGATCTCGCGTCAATCCGTGGAAAATATTGTCGCTGGTATTCTTTCGCTGGATGAAGGCGAACGGGTGATGATACTCGCTCCTATCGTGCGCGGCCGAAAGGGCGAGTTCAAAAAGGAACTCGAGAAGCTTTACAAGGACGGATTTCTTCGGGCTCGCGTCGACGGCGAGCTTCGGCAGCTTGACGAGGAGATCGAGCTCGATAAGCGAAAGAACCACACGATCGAGGTCGTGGTCGACCGGCTCCTCATCAAGGACGGCGTGAAAGAGCGACTGACCGAATCAGCTAAGACCGCTCTCAAACTCACTGGGGGCGGCGTGCTTGTTTCCATCATCGACGGCGACGAAAAGCTCTACTCCGAGAGGATGGCGTGCATAAATTGCGGAATTAACATCGCAACGCTTGAGCCGCGTTCATTCTCCTTCAACTCTGCCTACGGCGCCTGCAAGCGCTGTCAGGGCATCGGGACGGTAATGGAGATCGACGTGAACAAGATCGTGCCTGATCCGAGCCAGCCGGTTAACAAGATCGAGTTTCTTAGCGGGGCTGACCGCTCCGGTGCGACGTTCCTGAAGTCCGCTCTGCTCGCGATCATCGAACGTTTTGTCGACGGCGACAAGCTTGAGCCGCCTACTGAAGCTGCCCGCGAACGCAAGAAGGGGAAGAAGAAAAAGGCGGGTGTCGAAACGTCGACGGACAAGGGGAAAGCATTAACCCAAACACCGTTCGTTGAACTGCCCGAGGAGATAAAGAATGCGTTCCTTTTCGGCACTAAGAAGCGGCTTACATTTCGCCAGGGCGATTACAAGTACGAGAGCGATTGGAAAGGTGCTTTGCGCGCGATGAGCGAGCGGCTTGAGAATCCGCCGTCCGAGAAGACTCGGGAGGCTCTATACGAGATGGTCGGGCCGGTGCCTTGTACATCCTGCAACGGCGCGCGGCTGCAGCCTGAGAGTCTCGCCGTCAAGATCAACGGCCTGGGTATCGCAGAATACGCATGGCTGCCGATCGACGAAGCCGTCGAGA
>JAQSDP010000110.1 GCA_029945985.1 bacterium
GCCAGCAGAGGTTGATTGCGTAGATCGTAGTGCCTGACAATCCACCTCGCTGAGAAAATGATCGCGGCAATCATGAACGGCAGCTCGATAAGCTCCGAGACCCGCTGGCCGAAGGACGGTACCAAAATGGGCACTCGGATAGTCCCCAAGAGGAATCCAACACCAAACACAAAGGCGAAATAGACCAAGCCTACCTTGAAAGAATGAATCACGTTCGGACCCTAGAGAGCATATACACGCCCAGCATCGAAAACAACAATAGCGGTGCCCACACAGCGACATAAGGCGGCAGTTTTGAATTCAGGCCAAACTGCTCAAAGACCGACGTCGCGGCCATGAAAACAAGCCACAGTCCTACGGCATACCCTACCGTCGCGGCCTTCCCTTTTCGGTTCAGACTCAGCGCGAACGGAGCCGTGAACAACGCGATCACAAATGCAAGTATGAGGGTCGACCATTTACGCTCGATTGCGACCGAGTAAACAGCCCGCTCCACGTCAGACTCGCTCGCCTCGAGTCTAGCCCGAGCCTCTCTGATCGAAAGCTGACTCGGTTTTCGCCTGACTTCCTTGAAAGGATCTCTCGACACCAGCATTTCCCCACTCGGCTCAACAGAGTTAGCCATCTTTCCGCCCGAAAAAGAGCCCTTTCGTACGTTTCCGACAAGAATTATCAAATCGCCACGCCACCGAGCGCTGTCCGAACGGTATATGGATTGCAATCTCCCATCTTCATCCGCAAATTCATAAAGAGAAAAAGCGATGATTCGCTCTTCATTATCAGACGCCTGATCGTTATATACAAACGAATAGATTCTAGATCCATCAGCCACCCAGTACCTGGCAGGTGTTGCAGAAACTCCGCGGCTTCGCAGTTGCTCCCTGAATCGATCCTGCATGAGGTTAGCCGCTGGAGCGACCCACTCCTGAACGCAGAAGTTAAAGGCGCCAAGAAGAAGGGTTAATGCGAAGCACGGGACTAACAGCCGGTAAACGCTTTGCCCCGCAGCCGTCCATGTCACGATCTCGTTTTGCCTTGACTTGATGACGAAAGTTGCAAGGATGGCCACCATCGCCGCAGACGGGGCAAGCTGAAGATAAACGAATGGCATCAAATACGCCAAGTAGCGCATGAGAATACTGACGCCCCCGTCCATATTGCCCGCGAATCGCCATAATTCGAACGCAGTAAATATCAGAAAGATAGCAATTAAGAAGCTAAGAGTGAGTAAAAAGTAGCGCGCGAGATTGGCGAGGATATCGAAATCGCGAAGGCCGGTTGTCATATCCCTGAAGAAACTACGAGTACCTTCCCGCGAGGCCATACGGGTTAGATGCTGAGGTAGTTGCTTAACTATATCGTCCAACCCATTGAAACGGTTGGCCCTAGAACGGAAGCTGAACCAAGTTATAGCTGCGAGCGCTGCCCCGATCGGCAGCAACCCACCTACAATGACGCTCACCGTTCCGGTACGCACCAACTGCTCACCTAGAAACGCGAGGAGATAGTACGTTATCAGACTCGTGAGAGATATGAATATGCCGAATCCTCGACCGCCGCGATTGAAACGCAACACAAGAACGGTTCCAAGAATCGCAAAGATCAACGGCGTAAGACTCAATAGGACCCGACGTTGCCAAAGAATACCCGCCTCCAAACTCTCCTTCCCTTCCCGGCTCTTCGCGTAATTCGAAAGATCGCTGAGCCCTAACTCCTCCATTGAACTTTCAGAATTCGAGAGACGTTGTACCAGCTCGTCGCGGCGCGTCTTTATCGCGAGCCGTACTTCGCCGATCTTTTCTGAGACGAACTTCTCGCCGCCGCCGCCGCCAGGTGTGATAGTCGTTGAGATGCCCTCCTCGAGTACCAATTCTGAAAGCTGGTCGCTCGAATCAATGCGACCTTGCTTCGACGTTATCAGACGCACTTCACCCGTCTTCGGGTTTTCGGTATGAATGAAAATGTTTTTCCATTCGCCGTCGGTGATGTCGCCATCCCTTACGTAGATGGTGTATCCCGCAACCTCAGTGTTGAACACTCCCGGTTCGATCGGGGATTCGAGTTTGTAGATCGCGGTTTGCATCGCGACGGTTCGAACCAGTCGGGACGCGAATGGAACGCCATATAGATTTACGAGAAACGTAAATCCGGAGAGCAGCAACCCAAGCAGAGCAACCGGAAGGAGGATCTGCAGAGTTCCGACGCCCGCCGCACGGATCGCCACCAGCTCACTGTCCCCCTGCATCTTCGTCAACCCGATTACGATCCCGACTAGAGCGGCCATCGAACACGTAAACGCAATGACGTTCGGTATGAGAGCCGCGGCCAGTTGCCAGATCAGATTGCTGGGGATGTTGATGCTAAAGAATATGTCTGAGAATCGGCTCGCCTGTTGGACGAAGAGAATGACGCTAAGCAGAAGCCATGCCGAAAGAAAATACGGCACGATCGCGCCGATCAGGTATCTTGAGATCGTCCAACTGGTCCGCATATCTCCGTCTGTCGAGTTTATCGCAAAGCCGCACCGCCTGCGACCTCGCGGCCAAGCGCCTGGGCGATCAGCCGCTTCATGACGCTCGAAATTACGACCACGGATTCCTGGTTGGTCGATGAGAACTGTATGAAATCGGTTGGGGAGAGCCGCTGAACTGCATTGAAGGTCTGCATGTCAGCGGAATTGATAGTACCGATCACGTAATTCCGCTTGCACGTCGGGCATTGAAGATGGAAACCCGGAACAAGCAGAAACTCCCGCGACGGGTCGGTCGGACGGCTGCATACTTCACAGCTGCTCCAGTCAGGTAAGAAGCCGGATAGCCGCAGCAGCCAAACTTCGAAGTAGAGTCCGACGGACGCGAGGCCCCGCTCCGTTTCAGCCGCCGATAAACACGCCGACAACATTCGGTAAAGCTTTTCGTCCGCGTCGTGAGGGAAAGAGAAATCGGTCAGAAGATCGCCTATGTATGAATAGGTATCTAGGAAATCGGGATCGCTTGCCGTCGCAAACCGCGACTTAATCAGATCCACAGATTGGATCGAAACAAGCTCACGCTCTTCCTTTTGAAAATATTCAAGGCTGACCGTAGAAAACGGCTCGAGCATGCTCCCGAACCTACTTTGGAGTCGCTTTGCTCCCTTTGCGACCCCTCTAATAAGACCGAATTCGCGCGTAAAGAACACGACTATCCGGTCCGCTTCCGACAGGCTGTAGCTTTTAATAACAATTGCTTCGGTTTGTCTCAGCGACATTGGAGAATTCTTCGGTGCGGCTTTCTACCATGGAATGAAATACAGGACCCATGCAATGAGGAGGCTAATGCCTACGAACTGCAGGAACGTCTTGGTGCCATACCACAGTTTCTCTTTGGCGGTGCCGTTCGAAATCGAGCCGAAGACCACCGATATGAGCAGAGCGAAGCCGACGAGGTAGAAAAAATGGATCATTTCTTCCTCCCAAAGTGGATGTCAAGTGCGTCGATCGCGGCCAGGTAGTTAAGCAAACCGGCAGCCTCAACCATTCGACCGCCGTATTCGAAAGTGGCCATTGCAGGCGTATCGGGTGATGGGGTCACCGACATCAGAAAGCTGACTAGCCATCCGAAACCATTGCCGAGCTTCGCGAACACGTTCAAGAGATAAAGCAACTGTCCGTCTTTGAACTCAAAACCGGGGTAATAGGCTCCGCCGCTGAGCACCCCCACGATCAACATGAGCCAGATAGCACCCCCAATAAGTAGCGCCCGCTGCGTCCGCCCTTGGATAAAATGACCTGCTCCCGGAAAGATCCAAGCCAGTATTCCAATTATGAAAGGATTCTGCATTAAATTCCTCAAAACTTATCTAGAAATCATATCAACTGCCGAACATCGACAGCCCGAAACTGGGTCATCTATAGGCCGTAATTGTTCTGCCATAGCTGTTTACTACACTTTATATAATTTACTCGAACTTCAGTTTTGACCTTAGCTCAACGATGGGAGCGACATTAATGTTACCCAGCTAAGGTGTTGATCAGACACAGTCTAGACACTCTCGAATCAACCTGAACCGTTCGCCATAGTAGATCTCCGCCGATTGGAGCACTCTTCAACAAAGATCCTAAAGAGACCGCCGGACAGAGCATCTGATGACCACGAAAGCTCAGGATGCCACTGCACGCCGAACGAAAAGCGACCTTCACGTATATCTTCAACTGCCTCGATCACTCCATCATTCGCCCAGGCGGTTGCCCGTAAGTGCTTTCCTAAGTTGCGGATGGCTTGGTGGTGATGCGAGTTGACCTTAGTTGTTAGCGAACCGACACCTAAAGCCTTTTCTATAATGCTTCCCGACGAGATCCTTATTGCATGCGAGTTGCGGTCACGAGGAATCCCCTGCTGATGTTGGATCGGTTCTTTGATGTCGGATTCGATGTCCTGGATCAGCGACCCGCCGCGAGAAACATTCAACGACTGCATTCCGAAGCATATGCCAAAGACCGGTATCTCTCGGGTCTCGGCTTCAGCTAGCACCATCAGATCCGTCTGGTCCTTCTCAGGTATTACCCGGCCGACCTTTGGATGCGGATCTTCGTTCCAGTATCCCGGGTCAAGGTCGGATGCACTTCCAGGAAGTAAAACACCGTCTAGCATGGAAACAATATTCGAGATGAATCCTTCCTTAGGGATCAGCGCGATGTGTACCGGCGTTCCACCCGCCGCCTCGATCGCCTCGGCATAGTGCCGACCGAGATATAGACGATTCGTCTCATATTCCAGCCGCATCGTGATCCCTATCTTCGGTCTGTACGCCATAGACAGGTCAATGTTCAGATAATTAGAGGTAAAGTGTCAATTTGAGCATTTGAATTCGAACCACTATCATTTACGTTTATGACGCAGATCCGTTCGACAACCGTGCTGCTGGTGCAGCGAGACGGCAAAGTGGCGATGGCCGGCGACGGACAGGTAACGCTCGGCGATACGGTTATAAAGGGCAAAGCACGCAAGGTTCGCCGGATCGCGGGCGGCGACATTCTGGCAGGATTCGCAGGCGCGACAGCGGACGCCTTCACGCTTTTGACACGGTTAGAAACGAAACTAGAACAATTTCAGAACCAACTCGAGCGAGCGGCGATCGAACTCAGCAAAGATTGGCGGACGGACAAGTACCTGCGGAATCTGGAAGCATTGCTGATCGTTGCCGACAGCAGGGATGCGTTTTTACTGTCCGGAAAGGGCGACGTGATCGCGTCCGACGATGGCTTGCTTTCGGTGGGTTCCGGGAGTATGTATGCCCTGTCCGCTGCGCGGGCGCTAATGAAGCACACCGAGCTTTCAGCGCCTGAGATCGCGTCGGAAGCTCTGAGAATCGCGGGGGAAATCTGCATCTACACCAACGGTGAGATAGTTTTGGAGGAGCTATAGTTCAGAATTCAAGCTTCGGCTTGTTGTATTGAAACAATAGCGTGTTGGCGACGGAAGCAAGCTAAAGCTTGAACTCTAGGCGAGGCAAATGGCAATTTTTTTGGGCGGGGAGACCGCCGCGGCAAAACCAAAGCTTGATGATCTAACTCCTCGACAGATAGTCGCGGAGTTGGACAAGCACGTCGTAGGACAGTCTGCGGCCAAGCGAGCCGTTGCAGTGGCTCTTCGGAACCGCATCCGCCGCCAGAAGCTTCCGGACGAGATCGCACGCGACGTGCTGCCGAAGAACATTCTTATGATCGGGTCGACCGGCGTCGGTAAGACGGAGATCGCTCGGCGACTGGCTCGCATAGCCGATTCGCCGTTCATCAAGATCGAGGCGTCGAAATTCACCGAGGTCGGATATGTCGGCCGGGACGTCGAGAGCATGATCCGCGAGCTCACCGACGTCGCGATCGACATGGCGCGCCAATCCGCTTACGAGGAAGTAAAAGGGCGGGCAGAAGAGAATACAGAAGAGGCGATCCTCGACCTCCTACTGCCGCCAACGTCCTTTGCCTATGCCGAAGACAACACGGACGCGGAGCAGCGGACCGCACGAACACGCGAGAAGCTTCGCGACCAGCTTCGCCGCGGCGACCTGGAAGATCGGGTCATCGAGGTTGAAACACAAGACCGCGGCGGAAGTGCTACCGTGGATTTCATCGGCGGCCAGGGAATGGAAGAGATGGGAGTGAACTTCAAAGACATGCTCGGCAATCTATTTCCTACGAAAACCGTCCGGCGAAAACTCCGGGTAGCCGACGCGATCGTGGTCCTGCTCCGCGACGAACAGGAACGCCTGGTCGATATGGAGCAGGTACAGAGGACGGCGATCAAAAAGGTCCAGGATTCGGGTATCGTGTTTCTCGATGAGATCGATAAGATCGCCGGTCGGGAATCATCCGGAAGCCCAGATGTTTCGCGTGAGGGGGTCCAGAGAGATCTGCTGCCGATCGTCGAAGGAACGAACGTAAATACGCGGTATGGCATGGTAAGCAC
>JAQSDP010000111.1 GCA_029945985.1 bacterium
CTCGGCAACGTGATCCGCGGCGTGCCCCTGAATCCTGAGGGCTACTTCTTCGAACCCCTGTTCACAAACTGGGGAACGACCGGTGAGACCGGAATCCTCGATTGGTTCACCGTTCTCTCGGGTGTCGTCGCCTTTCTGGCACTCGCGATTCACGGAGCCAACTATCTCGCCCACAAGACCGAAGGCGAGATGAACGCACGCGCACGGAAAGTCGTAAGCCTCGGATGGTTCGCACTGGTTGCCGTAACGCTCGCGAGCCTCGCGGCAGTGATGTACGTCCGCCCAAACATACTCGACAATTACTACGCCCTTCCCATTGGCTGGCTGATCCCCGTAGCCGTCATCGCGTCACTCGCAGCGATCAAATATTTTAATGCGAACGGCAATGACAAGGCCGCATTCATCGGTTCTTCTGTCTATCTTGCGATGATGCTTGGAGGCGCAGTCTATGGCCTGTACCCGAACGTGCTGCCGGCCCTAGACCCGGCAAACAGCCTGACGATCCACAACGCAAAAGCCGGAGCTTACGGCCTGAGCGTCGGCCTGATCTGGTGGTCGATCGGGATCGTTATCGCGATCGGATACTTCGTTTTCCTCTTCCGCACGTTCAAAGGCAAGGTCACAGTCGGCGAAGGGCATTAGGCAGAAACCTGAGCGGTAGCGAGGGTGCCCTCTTACTGCGGTGCCTCTAAAACAAGAGGCAAACTCACTACCGGTCGTGATTCCGCCTGTCTACTTTATATCATCAAGTACTTGACAGGTCCAACAACTTGGCATAAACTCGCTTCTCGATGGGAAGCCTTTCACCGCTGCGTAAGAATACAGAAGATCAGCCGGTAAACATCGGCGACCGGGCGATCGACAACGTCAAATACATCCGCGACATGATGGAGCGGTCCGCGTCCTTCACGGCCGTGCCGGGCTACGGCGGAATGCTGATGGGCACGACCGCTGTCGTTGCCGCCTACATCGCATCGCAGCAGCCATCCCTGCGTAACTGGCTGATCGTATGGCTCACTGAGGCGTTCCTCGCCGCCGCGATCGGCTTTCTCGCGATGTGGCAAAAGTCGAAGATCGCCGGCGGCTCGCTCACGAGCGCAGCGGCACGCAAGTTCGCGGTCGGCTTCGTGGCACCACTTCTCGCGGGCGTAGCGATCACTCTCGGACTCTGGCGATACGACATGTACGAGGTGATGGCTCCCATCTGGATGCTCTGCTATGGTGCAGCGGTCATCACCGGCGGGGCATTCTCGGTTCGCGTGATTCCGGTAATGGGCTGGTTCTTCATGGCCTTCGGAGCTGCGGCCTTCGCACTCCCCGCTGCCTACAGCAACTACCTCATGCTCGCCAGCTTTGGCCTCACCCACATCGTCTTCGGCGCGGTCATCGCCAAAAAATACGGAGGCTAGCGTGGAATGCGGAATTCAGAATGCGGAATAGGCCAGCCGAACAATGTCAGTACCACCTGCGGTAGCGGGTGGTTGTACGTGGCCCATGTGTCAGTAGCCCGCACGTAAGTAAGGGCTCCCGCAACCGATCGGGCGCTTAGCAGGAACAAGAAAATGACAACACCAAACAAAAGACTTTTAGGCATCATCATCGGCGCTTGCGCCTTGCTGACCATTCCTTTCTTCGCGATGAGGCTCGGCGTAGACGGAGTCGATTGGAAGCTCTTCGACTTCATTGCCGGCGGCATTATGCTCTTCGGCGCAGGCTTCGCGATCGAGGTCGCCCTTCGCATGATCACGAAATGGGAATACCGCGTCGCCGCGTGCGCCAGCATTTTGATCGTGGTTGCCGTCGTCTGGGCAGAACTCGCCGTCGGCTTGATCGGCACTCCGCTCGCGGGCTCTTAGTCGGAACCACATGCGCAAGCCGGCTGCCAGTCAGAACCGGGAGCGATAGCGACCGGGTTCCGAGGTGATCACAATGCTAACTCCGACATTTCTTAAGACCGTCGATTGATATGAAGAAGAACCTTGCATTGAAGCGCGATCAAAGCGGCTTTACCGAGCGGTACACTCTCCGCGTCGAGCACGCCGCCGAGAATGTCTCCAGCGAACTCGACAAGGTCATCCACGAACGAATGCGCCTCGGCATCATCTCGGCCCTCGCGGCCAACGAAAAGCTGAGCTTCTCTGACCTAAAGTCGCTGCTAAACACCACCGACGGCAACGTAAGCGTCCACGCCCGCAAGCTCGAAGACGCCGGCTACGTCACCATGAAGAAATCATTCTCCGGCCGTACGCCACTGACCGAATACAAGATCACGGCCGCCGGTCGCAAAGCCCTCGAACAGTACCTAAACCACATGGAAGCCCTCATCAAAGCGATGAAAGGGATCAATTAAAGTTAGGCAGAAGCCCGCACGTTAGTAAGGGCTAACCGACTAAGTAGAAATCGGATGCCAAGTTCATATGTAGGCGAAGAAGTTGCCGAAAAAATGCGAGCCATTGTGGATATTCCACCTTGGTCGACCTGCGGATCGCCGGGAGGATGAGTTGAATCTCATATGCGTAACTACGACGTAACCATCATCGGAGCTGGTCTTGCCGGGCTTCAATGCGCACGCCTACTGCGGGCAAAGGGCGTCACGGTGCTCCTGGCTGACCGCAAGGCCGACCTTTCTAACGGCATTCACACGACCGGTATCTTCGTCCGAAAGACGTTCGAAGATTTCGCATTCCCGGCCGGAACTCTCGGCAAGCCCATCAGCCGCGTTTCGCTCTATTCGCCCAACCTTCGTCGTTCCGGTCTCGAAAGCTCTTTAGACGAGTTTCGGATCGGTCGAATGGACGTCCTTTATAAGTCGCTCCTCAATGACTGCGTCGGATCCGGTGTGGATTTTCTAGCGGCCACCCGATTCATTTCAGTAGAGACCTACGATGGCGGGTCGATCGTCACGCTCGAATCGGAAGGCACGCCGGTTCGCATTGATACTAAGGTCCTAGTCGGTGCCGACGGGGCGAACTCTTCGGTAGCAAAGGCGATCGGCCTTGACCAAAACCGTGAGCTTATCGTCGGATTCGAAGAGGTATATGAGCGTGCCAAACAGCACAACGACCCTCGGCTCCACTGTTTTCTCGACGCTGAGCTCGCTCCCGGCTACCTAGCATGGATCGCTGATGACGGCCACGAGATCCATGTTGGCGTGGGCGGATACGCAGCCCATTTCAAACCGCGTGCTGCACTAAAAACCTTCAAGAATAAGACACGGAATATCGTCGACTGTAGAGGGCTTACGTTTGTCGAATCTCGCGGCGGCCAGATCCCTGTCGGTGGCGTTCTCAAAAAGATCGCCAACCGCGCGGGCCTCCTGATCGGCGACGCGGCGGGCGCGGTCTCGCCGCTTACGGCTGGCGGCCTCGACCCTTGCATGCGACTTTCAACCTATGCCGCCGACATCATCGCCGAAAGTGTGAGAACGCGGGACCCCTCTATACTGCTTCAATATTCCGGAAACGAGTTTCGCGCCCGCTTCGTGTCGCGTTTGTGGATGCGCCGGGCGATATCTTTGCTCAAGAGCCAGACTTTTCTGGAACTCGGATGCGCTCTTTTACGTGGAAGGCTCGGCAATCGATTTGCCAGGCACGTCTTCTTCGGACGCGGGTCATTTCCCGACAAGCGCGCACTTGGAACCTACCGCGCCAACGAGCGACCGACGCTCTAAACGCCACCGGCCTCCGACCGAGCCTGCTCCGAGATACAGGATTCGCGTGGTTGGGCGTGCTCGGCACGTCGGCCGGTCCGACGCTCACAACTCCTCCGTTAAACTTTTACCGACCCGTCGCGTACAATATCTATAAACATCTAACACTTTCAGGAGATTTTGATGCAAACTCAGACCCGTCGATCAATGATCGCCATCGTGATCCTCGCGACATTGACGATCACTTCGCTATCCCAATCCAAGGCGTTCGATCCCGCAAACATGGACACGGCGGTAGAGGCGTGTACCGACTTCTATCAATATGCCAACGGGACATGGCTGAAAAACACCGAAATACCCGCCTCGGAATCGCGCTGGGGCACGTTCAACGTACTCGCCGACCGCAATAACACGATGCTCAAAGAGGTGCTTGAGGCGGACGCAAAGTCGAGCGCTAAAGCCGGTACCAGCAAGCAATTGATCGGCGATTTTTATGCGACGTGTATCGACGAAACGGCGATCGAACGCGCCGGCGGCGATCCGATCAAGCCTTTTCTGGCAAAGATCGACGCGGCGAAAACGGGTCAGGACATCCAGGGATTGATCGGATACCTGCACGAAAGCGGCTATCCGGCAGTATTCAGTTTCGGCGTGGGTGCCGATCTTAAGGATACGAACGTGGTGCTGATCAACGCAGGCCAGGGCGGGATCTCGCTGCCGAACCGCGATTACTATACCAACACCGACGCGAAATCCGTCGAGACTCGCGCGAAGTTTGTGGAGTATGCAACGACGATGTTCAAGCTTCTCGGCGACACTAATGATGCTGCCGCTAAAGCAAACAAGGTGATGGAGTTGCAGACGCGTCTCGCGAATGCATCGCTCACGCCCGTCGAGCGTCGGAACCCCGATAATACCTACAACAAACTAACCTATGCCGGTACGAAGGAACTGACGCCGAACTTCTCGTGGGACGCGTATTTCGCGGAACGAGGCGTGCCGGCCGTAGCCGACCTCAACGTCGCGCCGCCAAAATTCTTCACCGAGTTCAACTCGATGCTGAGCGACGTATCTGTCGATGATTGGAAGACATACCTGCGTTTCATAGTCGTAAACAGCGCCGCCCCGTCACTGTCGAAGGCATATTCCGACCCGAACTTCGACTTCTTCAACCGCTATCTCGGCGGCCAGAAAGAACGTCAGCCGCGTTGGAAAACCTGCGTCCAGCAAACCGATCAGGTCCTCGCCGAAGCCGTCGGAATGGAGTATGCCAACCGGGCTTTCAAGGCTCCGTCAAAGGCTCGGATGAACGAACTGATCGACAACCTGATGGCAGCCCTCAAAGACCGGATCAACAATCTCGACTGGATGGGAGCCGATACGAAAAAGCAGGCCCAGGAAAAGCTTGCGAGCTTCAAACGAAAGATCGGATATCCGGACAAGCTTCGCGGATATGAGGGATTGACGATCTCGAAGGCAAGCTATACCGGCAACCTCCTCAACCTTACAAAGTTCAACAACAAACGGAATCTCGCAGACCTCGGCAAGCCGCGGGACAAGACGCGGTTCCCGTATTCGGCGGCGACCGTCAACGCTTCGTACAGCCCGCAGAACAATGACATAACGTTCCCCGCGGGCATTCTTCAGCCGCCGTTCTTCAACTTTGAAGCCGACGACGCGATTAACTATGGTGGGATCGGTGGTGTGATCGGGCATGAGATCTCTCATGGGTTCGACGATCAGGGCAGCCGTTTCGCGGCGGATGGTAACCTGAAAATGTGGTGGACGTCCGACGACCGTGCGAAGTTCGAGGAGCGTGCATCGTGCGTGGTGAAACAGTTCAACGAGTTTGAGGTTCAGCCCGGACTGTTCGTCAACGGCAAGCTTACCTTGGGCGAAAACATCGGCGACTTCGCCGGGCTTACGATCGCCTATGACGCCTATATGCGTTCGCTAAAGGGCAAGCCGCAGCCAAAGAACATCGACGGCTTCACACCCGAACAGCGGTTCTTTCTCGGCTGGGCACAGGTCTGGCAGGGCAAATATACCGAGGCCGCCGAACGCCAACAGGTCGCCGGCAATCCGCATGCTCTGCCTAAATGGAGAGTGAACGCCCCAGTCTCGAACATGCCCCAGTTCGCCAAAGCGTTCGGCTGCAAAGCCGGCCAACCCATGGTCCGAGCCAACGCCTGCTCGATCTGGTAGCGGTACGCGGATATTCTTTCTGACTTTGGCAGGAGGGCTAACTACCCGCCTGTTGTTTGCCCTTTGAACGTCAGCGTGAACGTTCCGGCAGATCCGGTTACGGAGACGTTCGACAATCGATGCGAGCCGACCACCGAACCACCGGCATCGGTAATGATGATCTCGACCGACGCAGTGTTGTGAACCGCGAGGCCGATCTGCTTCAGATTGTTTGAATGGCTTAGCCTCGCCGCCCCGCCGGACCGCCATACGCCTTGATCGCTTCCAAAGAGAAGTCGGCCCTGCGCGTCCGTCCTCTGATAAACACCTGTGTCCGTCGCGACATAGAGCTTACCCATCGGTCCGCCGCTTTTCGCTGATCTGATCAACTGCTCGATCTTCACACCCGCCGCTGCATCGCGTCCCTCAACCCCGCCTCCGTGCGGCATCAGCGAGATCCTCGAGACTCCCACGACCGAACTGTCGCTCGGGCAGACAAACGTC
>JAQSDP010000112.1 GCA_029945985.1 bacterium
GGGACGTTGTAGTTTTGTCCGTTAGATGAAGCCGTAATTCTGTTTTGCAAGTAATCGGACAAAGCAACATTTGGCTTCGTTTCGAAACCCTGCGTTTCCGTGATCGGCAGGCTGATTCCGTAGCGAAGACCAGCGGTCAGGGTAAGATTGGGCCGGATCTTCCAAACGTCCTGGAAATAGCCATCGTACTCTTCAGTCTTGAACTCCCGAACGATCGGACTGCCAGCCGCCTGGGGCGTTCCATCCAACTGGAAATTATAGTTTGCGGTGTACTGGGTATACCGTCCCCACAATGCTGTCAAAACTCCCTTGACGGCATTAACGTCGGAGGATGCGATTCTGTAACCCGCCGCGAGAACCGGGCTCTGCGGAGTCAAAGAACCGCTGGTTGCGTAGTACGTCTCGTTCGTAAAGGCATTGTCAAAAGCTCGGGCGGCATTTGCCGTTCGGTTCTTGACGAACCTAAGGTTTACTCCAAACTGGAACGTGTGATTGCCTTTAACCCAGGACACATCATCGGTGATGTTGTGAACCGGAGTTACGCGGTCAAAATTCCTCGCGTAAGTGAATGGCGTGAAGATCGGATACACATTACCGAAAGAGATCTGGTTTTGATCCGAGTCGCCCAGATTCGTGAAAGCATTACGGGTCAGTCCGTAGGTGAAATTGTTGACGAGGTTGTTCTTGATAACCCAACTGTGTTTCACCGACATACCGAGCGGGTGTGACCAGGTACTTATTCCCGGCGTATCAGGAAATCTTGAAATGCCGGTCGCCAGATCTTGCTGATAGTTCCCACGCGCGGAGAGCGTGTGGTTCGAGTTGATGCTGTAATCAAACCTCGCAGTGTGAGTATTGAGTTTAACCGGGGTGGGGGCGTTAAACGAGAATCCGCCGGTGTTGAGACCGTCACCCGTCTGGTTATTGTTTGACGGATATTTGGCCGCGACCGATGCGAAGAACGCAGTAACAGCCGGATTGACGTCGACGACTGCCGGACTTCCGATCGAAGTCGGACCTGTCAGAGCGTTGATCTGAGCTGTGTTCAAAGTGATGACACGAGCCGGTGTGCAACCCGCAGGAACTCCTGCGCCTGTGCAAGGCGTTTCGCCCGGAAGGTTTCCGCGAAAGTTCAACAGTCCTTGCCCAAGGCTAGGCAGCGGAACTACGCGGTTGACCACGCTTCCCTTGCTCTCTCTCATTCCTTCATAGTTATAGAAAAAGAAGAGTTTGTCTTTAACGATCGGCCCGCTAAGTCTGCCGCCAAAGAGGTGTCTGATCAGGCCGGGACGGTCAATACCGTTCCTGTTGTTGAAGAAATCGTTCGCGGAGAAGCCAGGTGAACGGTAATATTCGTACAAAGCGCCGCTAAAATTGTTTGATCCGCTCTTCGTGATAAGCGATATCTGAGCGCCTGATGAGCGGCCTTTCGATGCGTCCGCGTTCTGCGTTGTCACGCGGAATTCTTCGACTGAATCGGGCGTCACGCGCAAAACCGGCGTAAAAGCCTGTCCGTTGACCTGCTCGTTCACGTCGACTCCATCCAAGGTAATGTTCGCCTGGTCGCTGCGGCTTCCCGAAACCGAACCATCCGGGGTCACGCCAGCCTGAAGACTGAGCAGATTACCGACGTTTCGTCCTTGTAGCGGAAGCTGCAGGATCTGCTGGGCTACAAAGTTGTTTCCCATGCTGGCATCTTGCGTATTTACAATACTTTCAAGAGAGGATGCCTGGACGTTGACCGTCTCAGAAACCAATCCGATCTCAAGCGACACATTGATCTCAGTCGAGAGATCTGTGAGCGCCTGAAATTCGGAAACGAGGGCCTTCTTGAAGCCCTGTGCCTCGACCTCGACCCGATACATTCCCGGCGAAACACTTGGAAAAGAATAGACGCCGCCGCTGTTTGTAGTGGCCGTTCGGCTTGTCCCCTGACCGCCTAGTAAGGTTACGGTGGCGCCGGGCACTACATTCCCTTGGCCGTCTTTAATTGTTCCGCTAACCACAGACGTACCCGTCTGCGCGAAACTGCTTACGACAAGCATTGCGGAAATGCAGGCAAGGGCAAAGGCTCTTAGAACCTTCGCCATGTTAAAGCTAAATCGCATAGTTCCTCCTTTGAAGTGAATAACTGAAAAATAGCGAAAATCGTTGGACTTGCTCTCTTCGAACAGGTCCGCAGGAACTTTCAACAAGCGACCCGCTCGGACACTTATCGGAGAGTCGAAAGAAAACGGTCCATTCGGGACTACCACCTCTAACTTTCTGAGAACAGTTTTATTAATTGGAATGAACCACTTAACCGGGAAGGCATTTACCGTTCCAGACTGCCGCACATTGGTAAATTGTTCTATCTAATGAACTTGAAAATAGATTTGTATGGCTTAATGCTATTGAATTACCCGATATTCGGAATAAATATTCAAATTTTTGGTCGAAGCCGACGACAAATACCTGCGGCTTCGCCTCGTCACATTCCGCTTGACTTCGCCTGCAAAGTAAAGTGAGAATTCGTTAAACCTTCGAAGTTCACCATTGGGAGTGATTTTGTGAAATTTCTTATATCTGTTTGTGTGTTCGTTTCGGCGATATTCTTTTCAGTCACACCTGCCTCAGCTCAAAGCGACGATATACGTGCCGCCACCGGGCTCCCGATCCCGATCGGGCAGCCGGTGATATTTGGACGTGTTGCTATTCGCAATCTTCCAAGCGGCATCTCGAGGCCTGTCGTCGCGGTCGTACTCATGGCGAACGGAGCGCAGTTAGATCGGAACCAAGCGAACGACGCTGGCTACTATTATTTTCTCCGCCGAGCCGCCAATGGCATGCAGTTGGTTTTTGAGATCAATGGAGGCGAAATAGGACGGCAAGCTATACAGGAGGACATTGGAGGTTCCGTTCGACGAGATATAGAAGTCGATTGGCGTGACTATACTGAAGCCAAAGCATCTTCGCCGGGAGTTATCTCCGTGAGGGATGCGTATCCGGGGCGGTCGCCGGAGGCTTCGGCGAATATGGACAAGGCTATGGCCGCGGCAAAGGGTGGGAAGAAGGATGAGGCGATCAAGATGATGCGGGCGGTGGTGGATAAGGATCCGAAGGACTTTCCGGCGTGGACGGAATTGGGAACGCTCTATTTCTCGGGCGGGAAGGCCGCCGAGGCTGAAGCTGCTTACAATAAGGCTCTCGAACTGAAGCCGGAGTTCATGGTTGCGATCTTGAATCTTGGAAAGCTGCAGATGTCGGAGAAAAAGTATGACGCTGCGGTGATAATCCTAACAAAAGGTATTCAAACTGACCCGAATTCTGCAGATGCGTTTCACTATCTGGGCGAATCGTATCTTCAGATCAAGCAAGGCAATCGTGCAGTGATCGCGCTGAATGAAGCGATCCGTCTTGACCCTGCCGGCAAGGCTGAGATCCACCTTCGCCTGGGCGCCCTGTACAATGCCGCGGGAGCAAAACCGCAGGCCGTGAATGAGTACAAACAGTTCCTGCAGAAACAGCCGAATTCCAAAGACAAGAGCAAACTCGAACAGTACATCAAGGATAATTCCTGAACGCAGATCACAATTGAAAAAGGGGTTGAGAGCGGAAAAGCCCTCAACCCTTTTTGTTCGTCTCAAGACCTGACTAAAAGTCGTATCTCAAAGCAAACTGCATTACGCGAGCGTTGCTCTTGGTTGCGGTGAATTCACCGAATCCTATCGGAGCACCTGACGCGTTTTGCGGATTGTATCCAATACGTGTCTCGGTGAATGGACCGGTGAAAATCGGAGTGTTCGTTACGTTGAAGACCTCCCACTTGAATCCGAGCTTGTGCTTTTCGCTCCAAGGCATGTTGAACTGCTTTTGCAGCCCGGCATCCATAACGAAGTAGGACGGCATCCTCAGTTGGTTGCGGTCGCCTGTTTCGCCCGGAAGCGGACTCCGGAAGCTGGTATAGGCAGCATCCGGATCTGCGAAGAGTGTCGGAAGGCCGTTTGTGCCGTTAAGGTGCACTCCCGTCTCGATCTCCCTTATCCGCACAGGCGAACTCTTGATGTTCCAGTTGGTCACCCAGCCGGAGTTGTCGAAGAATCTAAAGGAACCGATCAATGGATTGATCGAGCCTGAAACCGGTTCGCCGGAGTTGTACCGGATGATCGACGAAAGCTGCCAGCCGCCAAGTAATGCGTCGACAAATGCGTTTGAATTGTTGAGGAATTTCTTTCCTTTACCGAACGGCAATTGCCAGACACTGTTGAAGTTCACAATATGGCGCATGTCGAAATCCGATACGGCGTAGCTATCTCGCTGCCGAAGCGGATTCAGGATCAAGGCCGTTCCGAACCCGCCCGCATTCTGCAGACCTGACGAGTCGTCCATCGACTTCGAGTAGGTGTAGTTCAGATCCCAGGTCAGAGATCCCAACCGCTGCCGCAGAGATGCGGCCATGCCGTGATAGTCTGAATTGCCTATCGTTCCAAAAGAATCCAAAGCTGCGTACTGATTCTGGTAGAACAGCCTTCGCCCGCTGAAGCGGTCGAGGTTATGCTGCACAAAAGTCCAGTCCGTGGACCCCGAACCAAGAAGAAACGCGATCTCCGTGTTCGTAAAGCCCGGGGCTCCGAATGCCTCTCCGAGACTTCCGGGAGCATATAGATGTTCGAAGAACGGGAGACTGGTGACGTTCGAGAGGTCCCCGCCGTTGATGTCGATCAAAGCAAGGATCGTCGCCGCCTCGTTCCAAGTTTGTCCCGACGCGGGATCTCGAAGATCGTTCGGCATCATTACGTCACGCGAGGCGAGCAGCCCTCGTCCCAGACGGGCGACATACGAAACTTCGGCGTACATCTTCATCGGAAGTTCACGGCCGTAGGTTAGGTTCCACGTATAGTTGGTCGGTGACTTTACACCGCGATCGATCGACTGTTCTATGCGGCGGGCAAAGTTCGACGGTTGTTGCAGCGGGAAGGTCAGGTTGCCGGGTACCGTTACTCCGGGAAGTCCTCTGATATCCATTCCGAAACCCGTGAACAACGGAGCTGGATTATCAGTGATGTTGTACGATTCCGGAGGCGTGGTGAAATTCGACGTGAACCCGAGCGTGTTGTTCGCGTCGAAGGTAACAGCGAGTTGCTGGCCGAAGTAATCGTTGGTGATCGCGAATCCGCCGCGGATGACCGATTTGCGATTTGTTCCGAATACTTTGGCGAGCATGCCGTCCTGGAAGTTCGGTGCCCATGCCATCGAGACTCTTGGCTGCCAATTGTTTTTGTCCCAATCATAAAAATCCGGGCCGCCATTCTTCGGTCCGATCTTTTCGATTATCAGCGGCTCAGTGTAATTCTGGCCGTTCGATGCCGCTTCCTGCCGTCGGCGGAAATACTCGTCGAGAGCAATGTTTGGAGCAGCCTGGAACCCCTGAGTTTCATACACCGGCCTGCTCAGGCCGTAACGCATTCCGAGATTTAGCGTCAGGCTTGGACGCAGCTTCCAGCTATCCTGTACGTAAAAATCATATTCCTCTGTCGCCCATTCGCGCACTGTCGGTTCGCCGTTCACCGGATTTCCGTCAAGGTCGAAGGTGAAGTTAGCCGTGTATTGATTGATCCTTCCGAATACGGCGGCGATAGACGACTGCGCCGAGTTGATCCAGGCATCGCCGACAACCGTTCCATAATTCGCGGTGAGATACTCGTCGATCGGGACCAGCAGTTCTGCACCCGAGTCGCCGTAATAACCAAAGTTCGTGGTCCCGAAATCGTATGCGGATGCCATGCTCGTCCGCTTGTTCCTGATAATTCGAATGTTAGTTCCAAATTGGACGGTATGGTTGCCTTTCACCCATGTCATATCGTCAGCAATATTGTGCGTCGGGTTCACGCGACTGAACGTGGTGGTGAAGTTTTTCGGCGTAAAGATATTCCTGAACGTAATGGCATTCTCGCTTGAGTCCCCTTGATTGCTGTACGCAAGACGGGTCAATCCATAGCTAAAGCGATTCGTCAGGTTGTTCGAGATGAGCCAGGTGTGGGAAGCCGCGATGCCCATAGGATGGCTCCATCGATCCGCGGGAGGCGTGTCCGGGAATGCTGGTGCTCGCCCAAATAGATCATGCTGTGCGTTCGCCCGGAAGCTGAGCTGATGTTTCTGGTCGCCCGTAATGGACCAGTCGAAACGGGCCGTGTGCGTATTCTGTTTCACCGGGAGCGGCGCGTTGAAACGGAAGCCGCCCGTGTTGATGCCATCGCCGCCGCTAATGTTCGACGGATATCGGGCAGCAGCGTCAGCAAAAACTTGAACTGCCACGGGGTTGACGTTGATAACCGCCTGCCCGCCACTC
>JAQSDP010000113.1 GCA_029945985.1 bacterium
AACTTTGATTGTTTTTTCTCCTTTTCCGGTTTCGGTCTATCGATCGTGCGACTTTTCTGAAACTTGAATGCCGGGATGATCCGGTACGCAGCCACGAGACCGAGACCAGTCGAGAGAAGCCCGCCGAAAAGCGAGATGACGATCTGTGTAAATGAAAGGTTTGCGATGTCCATGTTTATTTCCTGGTTGAGTTTGTCCAAACGGATGGCTCGATCTCGCTATTCAGCGGTGGCCGAATTGCTGCCCATCTGTCGACTCCCGCGTCGAATCTTTGAGAGAGCCAATACGCAGGCTTACTGATCCGTAGGTAGTTGAAGATCCCCAGAAGAGTTAGGAAAACGAGTAGCCCAACCGGGAACCCCAACGGAACATATCCGACCCAGAGACCCAGAACAAAAGGAACCAGATAAGCGATCGCCGTCGGGATCAAGATGAACTTCCAATCAGTCGAGTAAACCCCGAACCTCTTGAGTCCCCGAAAAACATTGGGCCGTGTTGCGCGTCTCCTCATTTGGCTACCTCCTAAAAGTTGGTATCAACACCGACTGCTCGGCCTTGAGCAAGTTGCCAAAACACGGCGACGATGGTTCCGAAGGCGAATGAAAGAAGCGAACCGAATGCCTGATTGCCCCATTCCTTTCCGGTCATCTTGTTGTAGATCGACCACGCCACGCCGACCGCTCCAAGACAGAAGAGAATGATCGCCATAAGCTTGAGTGCTTCCCGGATGATGTTGGACAGATTGCTAGCATCGCCGGTGAAGATCGGCCCTTGAGCGGATGCAAGATTCGTAAAAAGTAGAACCAGAACGAGCGGTGCCAGTTGGGTTAGCCCGCCCTTGGTGATGGTTAAAAGTTTCTTCATGTTCGTCCTCGCTTGAGTAGATTTCCTTGTGTTGTGTTCGTGTTGTGAATGACACCTGAGGCATCAATGATTTCTCTCGCTCTGCAAGGGTCGTGCCGTTTTCGGCGAATGGGTAGTTGGCACATTGGTTGCCCAAGGCCATCGGCATGAAACAACCGAGCACCATCGTCGCCAGGACCTCCATGATCATCGTCTTGTTCTTATTAGGCCTTCCCATACCAGCCGCGTCACAGGAAACACAGAGAATTTCTCGAATCACACTTGCCAGAATGGACGTGCTTTCGCGAGCGAGGATCTTCGAGGCAACAATTGAGTGGGCCGCCAAACGCGAAGGCGTCGACCCTCTAATTCTGTGGACCATCGCCTACAACGAAACCCGTTTCCGTCCATGGATGACGAGCCCGAAGTATGCCAAGGGGATGATGCAGTTCATGCCGGCAACAGCGGAGCGTTTTGGGCTAGCGGATCCATTTGAGCCAACCGCTTCAGTGTTTGCGGCGGCTCGGTACGTGCGGTACTTAGGGCGTCTGTTCGATGGGAAACTCGAATCGATCCTTGCGGCATACAACGCTGGTGAAGGGACAGTCTCAGCCTATCTTCACGGCCGTTCACTAACATCTAATGGAAAGTTGATCAATGCATCGAGGCGCAGGACTACGAACGGCGTCCCGCCATATAGAGAGACGCTCGGTTACGTTTCGCAAGGAGTGAAAGTCTATCGCTGGTTAAAAGAACAAGGGAGATTTTCGAGCTTTCCTCAACCCGAGCAGATCGCCCGCACACCCGAATTACCAAGGCCAGACAACCTCCGAGAAGCGGAAGCGATTTCGGTTTTTTACGATCCGCGTTCAGGTAGTCGAAGAGTGGTCTCGCCGACTAAGAATGACTCGTCGCAACCCATAGATTCTGGACCTGTCATCGTAGGACCATCAATTCCAAATAACTCCACTCAACTAGCTCGGTCAACCTTCGCAGGTCAGAACCGATTTTCAGAACTTCACAAGTAGGCGGCGAATTCTCACGTCAATCGCGGACGACTTTCACACCAATCGGCAAATTCTTAAGCCGAAAAAGAACGCTGAGGCTGCTTAGCTGACGAGTTATGCGTAATTCGCATTTGGCATTGCTATTGCCATTAGACCTACCGAGATTCAAACCTATGAAAGTAAATGAAAACAAAATCGAGTTGCCTGAAGGTGCCGGTGAAAACACGGCTGCCGCAACCTACCTTACCCGCGACCCGGACGACATCGTAACCATCGCCTCGTTGTTCAAGGCACTTTGGGTCTTGTTGTTCGCCCTTGCTCTAAGCGGCGGCATCAATACGTTTCTCATCTTTAGAAAAGCAGATCGGATAGTCATCGATAGATCCTCGGGAAGAGTTGTCGAACTTAACAATCGCGACTACGGCTCGACGGAGACGGTCAGCATAGCCCCGGACAATCCGACTTCAACCGACAAGAAGTACCTGGTAAAGGAATTTCTCACTTCCCTTTACGAGGTCGAACAGACGACCCGCGAGGTACAGGTCAACAAACTTCTTCGGATGCTGGACCCGGATCTTTCGATGGCGATGGCCAATCGGCTAAAGCAGAATGGCGTTCTTGCTGCGGAAAAGAGCGAAAGCGTCAACTCTTCCTGGGAGCTGCAAGACCTTTCTGTAGATGAAACTGATCCGTATATCCTTCGGGCGATCGGGACCAGGAAGATACGACGCAAGGCCGCGGGGCAGGACGTTGAGGAATCCATACAGCTTAAATGTAAGTTCCTTCTGAAAGACAGTCCGTCGACCCCGACCCGCAACGACAACAATCTTCGAACGGGGTTCACGATCCTTCGCTTTAGGGTGGAACCCGTAAACGGCAAGACCGTCTCGCCGATAACTCTTATTGGAGATGCTGAAGAAACATCATCCGCAAACAACTCCGTTAGTGACGCGACCGGCGGTAATTAGAGAGGAGCCAAATCAAATCAATGACTACACCAGAAACAACAATACGCACTATAAGTAGTTTTTTAAGACTGTGGGTCGTCGCAATTGCGGTCATCACTGTGATCTCAGGAAGCGCTGAAGCACAGGTCCGGAAGGCGGGGGCTAAACCGATTGCAAAGAAAGTCGCCCGGCCACAAGCGAACGAACCAAAGCGCGAAGCGACTGAAAAGATCGTCAATATTTCGCCCGCAAGAAGCGACAGCTCGCCGGTGGCGGTTGTTAACTCGCCGCAACCGGATTTCCTGTCGGGAGAAGCGAATGTAACTGTCAATCCCAAACAGCCTACGGTCATTCGCCTCGGACTGGCCCAGAACGCCGTTTCGATCGTCGAGTTTCCGGCATCTGACGGCATTTACTACATCCACGAGGGAAACCCGAAGCTTGCTTCAGTATTTCAGTCTCCTACAAAGGAAACCGACCGGTCGATAACGATCTATCCGGGAGAAGGATTCGTGCCCTCAAAAGATGGAGCAACCGCAGCAGCAATCAGCCTGCAGATGAGATCCGGTCTCGTTCTGATCCTCGAACTGGTTCCGGTGAACGAGCTCAAAGGAAACGCCCACCGCTGCGTCATTACATACGACCGGGATGCTGTTGTGTCAGCGCGGAAAGTTGCGGGCCTTGCATTCAATCTTGGGGGTGAGTCTGTCAGCGCTTCCCCGATCAACTCGCGGGCCGTTTCGAAACTTGTTGGCTCGGCACAATCCGCAGAAACGGGTCCGAGCGATTCCGATACTTCTAAGCCCGAATACAACTCACTTCTCAATACCGTGTACACGGAGATACCGAACACAAAGCGAACCGCCTCAAAACGGGCAATGACCGAAGCGGAAATTTCGAAGTCTTCTAACAAGCGACTCGCGGATGTACTCAGAGATCCAAAGAAACATCTGGCTGCTTGGACGCCGCCGCTCCACGGACTGCAACTATCCGTGTCGAAGACTACCGATCTCGATGCCGAGAACCGGCTAGTCGTTGTTGCGGTTCGAAACTCCACCGCGTCAAATCTCAGACTCTTGAACGGGTCCCCGGAACTTCAGGTACAGACACTCGATAAAGATGGAAACAGTCTCCTGACCTCAAAGGTCGATATCCGGTATCTGGAAACCACGGCATTGGAAGGCCTCGTTCTTCCTGGTTATACGAGCTTTTATGCATTGGTCTATAGATTCCCAACCCTCGGAATCAATCAAAAAGTTCGGGTTGTTGTCGCTCACAAGGATGCCGCCGACGCTCCTGTCTCAGCCACTTTGAACGGATCAAAATAAAGGAGGACTTCGATGCAAACCATTTTAAATACCAGTACTGATGTTCCAACTGCATTACCCGACATCGAAGCCGATGAGGATCGAGAGAAGTTACTGCTTGAGGACCAGAAGGATACGCCGGCCGACGAGTTGTATGCGGATGACTTAGGTGCAGAAAATATTCCCAAACCGGGAGGCTCTCGTGGAAGAAAAGTCCTAAAAGGTCTCGCCGGTTTCAGTGTTTTTCTCCTCTTTATGGGAGTCGCTATTACTTGGTTCTTAGGCATGGGCTGGTTCTCTACGCCAAAACCACAACCGGTTAACCGGACCGGCCAGAAGGACTCCACTTCCGCACCGATGACAGAGGACGAAAAACTCAAGGCCGCGCTCACAATGGTCGCTTCTAAAGAACCCGTTCTAACGAAAGACTCTGTTGCGGCGGAAGATACCGTGATAGCAGATGAACCTGACAAAATCGCCAGTCATTCCGACGACATACTAACTGTGCCAAATTCGCGACCCGTCGCAGAGCCACCGATCACGAATGTCGGCTCTAACTTCTCAACAGAGGGGACAACAAAAGCGCAGAACGAGATTCCGATTGCGAAATCGAAGAATAGCGGCTCGCCAGCTAATATCGTCGAACCTCGTCAGTCAACGACCTCAATCGAGCCTTTGGGTCGCTCGCTCTTCTTCGGGATCGCTAAAACGAAGACTGATGCGATCGCTCCTCCACCCACAAAGGCAACGGCTACGGACGCTGATCAAGGACCGTGGAGATCTTCGGGACAGCTACCATTCGGCACTTTGCTGCCTGTCCGTTTGGTGGGGGCGATCTACACCCTCAGGAATTCCGGTGGTGTCGTTCGCATGGAACTAACGCAGCCGGTTGAGGGCAAGGGATACTCGTATCCCGCGGGTACAACACTCGTCGGCAACGTACGAGGCGGTGAGTCCATTAGAGCATTTGTGAATGTTGTTGGCCTTATAGATCCAGTGTCCGGGGAACTAGTGAGATTCACTGGAGAACTCATGGGAACCGACGGCGCGTCCGGGATCAGCGGAGAAAGAAAAAGGATCACGGGCAAGTGGGCTCGAACCTTTCGTGGCTTGAAGGATACCGCCGGATCGATATTGGGTTCGGTCGGTTCATTACGGTCCGGGGGCACCGTAATTCTCTCTGAACCCCTTCGTCGCGGAGCAGAAAGACTGTCTGAGGATACAAGCCAATCTGTATTTGGAAACGAACGGGAAGATACCTTTCTGGAAGTCGTAGCGGGAACGAGCGGGTACGTCCTGGTGACGCAATTGCCCGATGCAGCAAGCTCAACGACGACGACCATATCAGCACTTAGAACGGGAGCTGAAAAAGAATGATTCCGTTTGAGCCAGGACGGCCTCAGATCAATCCTCGTGACCTTGTATCAGAAGGGCGCGAACGTGATCTCTTCCAATTGATGGCTCGAAATGGTTACGTACCGGACGAGCAGGTCTTCGAAGATTTCTGCGAGAGCCTCAAATCCGGCCGGGCCTGGCTGATCTCCGGAACAAGGGGCAGCGGAAAGACCGCATTCCCGGAAGCCTTGGCAGCCGCGTGCAATCTGACGATGTGTGTTGTTGCAGGGCGCGATGGGTTGAAACAGGAAGAGATCCTCTACGGATGGGATTCCGAGGAACAGGAAGTCTGGATGCGGGAACACTTAGCTCTCGCAAAACAGTTACCGCCCGAGGAGCAAACTCAGTTCCTGGACAAGGCCCGCCGATCCAAATGGCAGCGTCGATTCTTGATTCTCGGAGAGGTTGGTTTGGCTTTCGACCTTGCCGCTCATGCAGCAGAGCACTCTCCCCGAAGGCCGCCGCCTGTATTGATCCTCGATGAAAGCGACAAGTTCGGACCGAGCATCGAGGACTCGCTCCTTATGCCACTCGAACGCGGGTTGATCTACATTCCGAGATATGAAGGCGGAACTATCGGAATCTCTGATTGGTGGTTCCGACCGATCGTCATCACAACTTCGAACGATCTTCGTCATAAACTCAGTTCCCCGTTCATCTCGAGACACGTTTTCAGCCGCTTCGCTAGTCCGTCGTTGGTACAGGAGCTTGAGATCCTTTCAACAAGAAACAAGCGAGCAACCTCCGCCCACTTGGCTCTCGCGACCAAGCTTATCGACGCCGTCAGAGGCATCG
>JAQSDP010000114.1 GCA_029945985.1 bacterium
ACCCGCAACCAAGGCACAACTCGTGAAGCAGATCCAGCGGCCGCTTCCCGAAGTAAAGACTGCGAACGAGGTTGATGATGATGGAGACGACGCTCCGCCGATGCGGCCGGGTGGACAGCAGGGAGGGCGCCAGGGCGGAAGGCAGGCGCGTCTGCTCGATCCCAGCGGAAATCCCGACGTGTTTAAAGCCGTAAGTTTGGTTCTAGGAACGCCCGAGTTCCAGCGGCAGTGACTTTAGGCTTTTTATTGCGGACACTTTCGGGATCCGCCTATAGCCGGCCAACCTGCCGGCTATTTTTCTCTTTATTTTTGTTCGCCGTTGTCGAATGGACTCGGCTTTTGGCATAGAAGCCTGCGCTGACCGATGCTCCCTGAGAGTTCGAGGTCTCGTCGGCCGGCACAGGAGTTTACGAACACGCGATCAGCGAAACCGGGGCGACTAAAATGAGCGCAATGTTTCTGTTGATGCTTTTTTCATACGAGGACACCACGGTTCCCCTTACATAGGTAACCTTAGCAAGCCATCCGCCCGCGGCATGGACGAATCACAAACCCGGAGGTTATCGGCAACTGGCGTGGGTGCGTTAGAATTGGATGAGATGAGTGTTTACGAAGGCCTGGACGAATCGAAGCAGTTTGCCTGCCGTGTGATCGCCGATCACGCTAGGGCGACGACGTTTGCTATCACCGATGGAATTTTGCCCGGCAACGAGGGCCGCAACTACGTTCTGCGCAAGATAATGCGGCGCGCGATATATCACGGCCGTGAGCATCTTGGACTGACCGAACCTTTCTTCTACAAAGTGTGCGACCTCGTCGTCGAGCAGATGGCCGAGGCATTTCCGGAACTCGTAGTGCAGCGCGATTTTATTGGCAAAATGGTGCGGCTCGAGGAAGAGAGATTTGGAAATACGGTAACAGTGGGACTCGGCAAGCTCGCGGAGTTGGCGATCGGGAAGGACACGCCACAGGACAAGTTATTGCTGCAGGTCGCGAAACTCTACGACACCTTCGGTACGCCTAAGGACTTGATCCGCGTGTACCTCGAAGAAAAGGGTGTGCAATTTGAAGAGGACGATTACAACGTCCGCTTTGACGCCGCGCTACAGGATCTTCAGCGGCAGACCGGCATCGGCAAGACCGAGCGGAAAGCCGAGATCAATCCGATGTATGCCGAGATCGCCGCAGCTGTAGGAGCGAACAATTTCCACGGCTACGACGCCACTAAACTCGACGACACGAAGGTAGCTTCGCTCGTTAAAGGCGATCTGAAGGTCGACTCACTCAATGAAGGTGACGAAGGCTTGATCATTCTCAACGACACTCCATTCTACGCGGAGTCAGGCGGCCAGGTCGGCGACACCGGCGTTCTTGTCGGAACCGGGATCGATAGCGACCGGGTTCCTGCGTCGGTCAAGGTTCTCGATACTTTTGCGCCGATCCCGGGCGTGATCCTGCACAAATCGCGCGTCGAGCGCGGTTCGATCAAGATCGGCGATGTCGTTTCCGCCGTAGTGGACGAACAAAAACGCGATGCAACGCGACGAAATCACACGGCTACGCACTTGCTCCACGCCGCGCTAAAGGAAGTACTCGGAACGCACGTGAAGCAGGCTGGCTCAGTCGTCGCACCGAATTATCTCCGGTTCGACTTCACGCATTATCAGCCGATGACCGATGAAGAGATAGGCGAGGCTGAAGATCTCGTGAACCGCTACATTCTGCAGAATGAGCCGGTCGCGACGAACATGATGGCTCTAGAGGAAGCGATGCGCACGGGAGCAGTCGCGATGTTCGGCGAGAAATACGGTTCGGAAGTTCGCGTGCTGAGTGTAGGGGATGGGAAGTTTTCGATGGAGCTTTGCGGCGGAACACATGTCCGCGCGACCGGCGACATTGGCAGTTTTAAAATCACTTCCGACGAAGCTATCGCATCGGGCGTTCGGCGGATCAGAGCAATCACTGGCCTCGATGCCTTTGCTCGTTTCCGCGAAGACGAGGTTCTCATCGACCGTTCACTTGGGGTATTGAAAACTCAGCGTGACCAACTTCCCGCAGCGATCGAGAAGCTTCAAGACGAGCTGAAACGAACTCGCCGCGAGATGGACGAGCTAAAGTTAAAGATCGCAACCGGAGCCATTGGCGGAGCGTCTTCTAATAGAGATGAAGCACGCGATATCGCCGGTGTTAAGGTGATCGGCAAGATCGTCGAAGGCCTTGACGGCAACGGTATGCGACAGCTTTCCGATACGATGCTGGCCAGGCTGAAGTCGGGCATCGTTGTTATCGGCCGCAAAGAAGAAGGCAAGGCCGGTATCATCGTCCGTGTATCCGACGACCTGACCGCAAGGGTCAAGGCCGGCAATGTGATCAAAGAGATCGTGCCGATCGTCGGCGGGAAAGGCGGCGGCCGGCCGGATATGGCAGAAGGCGGCGGCAGCGAGCCGGAAAAGCTCGCCGAGGCCATCGACGCCAGCTATAAGGTTATTGAGAACTTTTTGGCGACCTGACTCGTTTAACTAAATAGTCAAGCGTTATTTGACACCATCCTCACGCAACTTAAGTTGTCACAAACGCGTGAGAGATGGTGTTTATATTTTACGGACGAAGTGTCCCCAAAATTCAAGATGTTAGCGGGCGAACAATTCGGCAGATATGAGATCAGCGGCAAGATCGGCGAGGGCGGCATGGGCGAGGTGTATTCGGCCCGCGACCTCGAACTCGATCGCAACGTCGCGATCAAACTACTGCCGAATGAGTTCACTGCCGACGAAGAACGCCGCCTCCGTTTCCGGCAGGAAGCGAAAGTAGTCTCCGCTTTAAATCATCCCAACGTCATCACGATCTACGAGATCGGTGAAAACGATTTCGGGCATTTCCTCGCGACCGAGTTTGTTGAAGGGAAGACTCTTCGTGATGTCATCAAACGTGAATCGCTGACGTTCGCCCGCATACTGCGGATCATGGAGCAGGCTGCGAACGCTCTCGTAGCCGCTCATGCCGAGCATATCGTTCACCGCGACATCAAGCCCGAGAACATAATGGTTCGTCGCGACGGCATTGTGAAGGTGCTCGATTTCGGACTTGCGAAACCGGTCATCGGGTACAAGAACACCGACAGCGCCGACAACAAAACCGTTCCGGGAACCGTGATGGGCAGTGCTCGGTATATGTCGCCCGAGCAGGCCCGCGGCCTTGAAGTAGATGAGCGTACCGACATTTGGAGCCTCGGCGTGGTTTTGTACGAACTCCTCATCGGGAAGGCCCCGTTCGACGGTGAAACGACAGCGGATACGCTTGCCGCCGTCATCTATCACGAGCCCGAGGCGATCTCCAATCTCTTGCCGAACGCACCAGTCGAGCTTTCGCGAATCGTACGAAAGGCGCTGCAGAAGGACCGAGATGAACGCTATCAGAGCTTGAAGGATCTCGCCCTGGATCTTAAAGATCTGCTGCACGAACTCGAACATTCGAACAGCGGAAATCGCACAGGCCACATTACCTCGAATCCCAACTTCAGCGAGAATCCGACCATCATTCACCGAACGAGCAGCGGGCAGCATATTACTGATCCGGTGTTCGCAGCTGCATCGGGAAAGGATAGCGTGATGAGGCGACGGAGCCGTCGTTTTTCGCTCGCGATCGCCGCGGTCCTAAGCGTCTTTGTGCTGGCGTTCGGTGGATACGCTATCTACAGTTTCGCGGTCGCCGAAGAGCCGATGGCGGCACACGCCTTCACCCGTCCCCAGATCTCACGTATCAATACGGACGGTCGGGTGATGCTGCCCGCGATCTCGCCCGATGGAAAGTACGTTGCCTATGTGTCCGGTGAGAGCGGCAGCCGTAGCCTTGTAGTCAGGCAGATCGCGACCGACAGCATCGTCACCGTGGTGCCGCCAACCAACCAGAATTTACAGTCGGTGACGTTCTCACCGACAGGCGATCACATTTACTACTGCCTGACGAGCACGGATTTTTCGATCAATACGCTTTATCAAGTGCCCACTCTTGGCGGTACGCCGAAGAAGTTGATCGAGGATGTGGACAGTCCCGTAGCATTCTCGCCGGACGGAAAACAGTTCGCATTCGTTAGACATCGTTCGGACCCCAACGAGGATGCGATCTTCATCGTGAACACGAACACGCTCGCGATGATGGAGTTGATGACGAGTGGTGGTACTGATTACGATTTCTTCGCCTTCCGTCTCGCTTGGTCACCGGACGGCGGCAAGCTTATCACGGGCGCAGGAAATCGGGAGAGCGGCTTCCTAACCAAGACCGACCTTGTCGAGATCTCGATCGAGGACAAGAAAGCACGGCCGATCAACGGCACTCGAGAATTCTTTCATATCAACAATATCGTCTGGTTTGCGGATGGCTCCGGCGTTCTATTCTCAGGCCGCGAAACACAGAATTCACCAAACCAGATCTGGCGGGCGTCATATCCGGACGGGACGATCGATCCGGTCACTAACGACTTTAACGATTACCTCGACGTAAGTATCTCCGACGACGGCAAGAGTGTGGCTACGCTGAAAGCGGACACCGTGTCGTCAATGTGGCGGTTCGCGCCGGAGTCTAAGAAAGGTACCCAGTTAGCTGGCGAATCGAGAAGTCTCGACGGAATGCACGGCCTGCTCCATCGGCGAGACGGTTCGCTCGTTTTCACGAAGACAGAGGGAAAGGAGACGGACATTTGGGTGACGGACGTGGACGGTAAAGCCGCGAAAGCGATCCACGCGGAGCCCGGATATTCGGTAATGCCGGTCGCACCCTCGGACGGAACCTACCTCGTTTTCAACGTTCAGAAGGACAAGACGTCTAAGATCTGGCGATCGGATCCGGACGGCTCGAATGCGGTAAGGCTCTCCGAAGAGGACCCGGCTATCGTCGATTTCAATCCACAGTTGACGCCCGATGGATCGACAATCATCTTCCAGCGAAAATCGGAGGACGAGCGTTTTTCATTGATGCGGATGCCGGTCAGCGGCGGAAAGGCTGAAAAGTTCTACGACGCTCCGGGCCTGAGCGTATTTATGCCGAGAATCTCTCCGGACGGCCAACGAATCGCGTACACCGCATTTGACGTGAAGACGTTTCAGAAGAAGCTGTACATCGCGACGCTTGAAGCTGGTGCGTTCGGCAAGGTCGAGCAGGCGATCGAGTACAACTTGATCAACCAGTACGCCTGGTCACCGGATGGTAAAGCACTCACTGTGCTTACAAACCGGAGCGGTGTACAGAACATCTGGCGTCAGCCGATCGACGGTTCAAATCCAACTCAGATAACCGATTTCAAGTCCGGTCGGATAATGAACTTTACGTGGACAGCGGACGGGAAGGAGCTGTTTCTCGTGCGTGGCAACACTAATAACGACCTGATCCTGATAAAGGACACGGATCGTACGCAGGCGGCGGAATCGGTGGCAAAACGCAGAGCAAATGATTACGGCCGTGCTAACTTCAACCTCTACAATTTTCTCTTTAGCGGCGTTCGATGATCTCCCGCACGCCGTCGATCACCCGCTGAACCTCGTCCTCAGTCGTATAAACCGAGCACCCGACCCGCACTAAACCCTGTGCCCCAACACCGAGCCGCTCGACCACCGTCGCCGCGTAGAAGTTTCCGTGCGAGATGAAGAGACCGCGATCCGCAAGCCGTAGACTCACCTCAGAAGACGGGACGTCACCGACCGTAAACGAAACCAGTGAGGTTCGTGGACGCTCTGGGGACGGGCCGTAGAGTCGTACGCCATCGATGGTTGATAATCCATCCCATAGCTGCCGAACGAGGCAGCTGTCGCGCTCATGCGTCGTTTCGAAGGCAGAAGCGAGCCGCTCTCGCCGCGTCGTACCTTCTCCCAGTGATGCGATGAAATCAACCGCCGCCGCCGCGCCGACGATCGACTCGTGGCTCTGAGTTCCGGTTTCGACTCGGTCGGGAGCGTTCTCAGGCGCGGGCCGGAGTTTCGGGAAATCGATGGAGGAAAGTAGTTCGTTTCGCCCGTAAAGAATGCCAATGTGCGGCCCGTAAAACTTGTATGCCGAGCACGCTAGGAAGTCGCAGCCGATCGCCTGAACGTCAACGAGCGAATGCGGAGCGAAATGCACCGCGTCAACAAAGCTCAGGACGCCCGCATCTCGCGCGATCCTGCATGCGTCTACGACATCGCTGACGGTGCCGAGCGCGTTCGAGGCGGCACCGATCGCCAGAAGCCGGGTTCGTTCGCTGAACAAACCTTGAAGTTCATTAACCGTCAACTCGCCG
>JAQSDP010000115.1 GCA_029945985.1 bacterium
GACAAACCCTATATAAAGAACAGGACGCGATCGACCGTCTGCCGAAGGCCGTCGCCGCGAAACGACGCATCGCCGAGATCAATTCCGAGATCACCGTCGAAGAACACGTCGCCGACGTCAACAACTCCAACATCGAATCGCTCATCGACGGCTGCGACCTCGTCATCGACGGCACCGACAATTTCCAGGTCCGCTATCTGGTCAACGACGCCTGCGTGAAGCACAATTCGCCGTGGATCTATGGCGCCGCCGTATCAAGCTACGGCACGACGATGACGGTAGTCCCGGGCGAAACTCCGTGCCTTCGATGCGTGTTCGAAGAGATGCCCGACGCCGGTTCCGCTCCGACGTGCGACACGGCGGGCGTGATAATGCCCATCATCTCAAGCATTGCTGCGGTCCAGGTCGCCGAAGCCCTCAAGCTTCTCACCGGAAACCGCGACGCGCTTCACAACTCGCTGATGCAGATCGACGTCTGGCAGAACGACTGGCGAAAGATAAAACTTGCCGGGCCGAATCCGGATTGCATCGCCTGCGGCAAGCGCGAGTTCGAATTCCTCGACGCCGATTCCCAAGAGTTCGCCGCCGTCCTCTGCGGCCGCGACGCCGTCCAGATCGCTCCGCCGAACCCGACGCGAATCGATCTGAAAAGCCTCGCCGAAAAGCTCGCTCCGCTCGGCGAGGTACGTGTCAACGAATATCTACTGCGGTTCAACCACGGCGATAACGAGTTAACCGTCTTTACCGACGGTCGGGCAATCGTAAAAGGCACGGATGATATTTCGGCCGCTCGAAATCTCTATGCGAGATACGTTGGCGCCTGACAAAGGCGGACATCAGCCCGCCTATCACTAGTTAACTACTTCGGAAAAGCCGTCTTATCTATTCCCGGAACGATCCTCAAAGCGTTCTTGTAGTAAAGCTTCTTCAGCACCTCGTCGGGCAGATTCAAGCCGTACATTTTCCAGAACGCATGACGCTTTCGGTAGTAGTCGAAGTATTCGTCCGACGTTTCCAGCACACGGAAATAGACGTGATATTCAGACGGCTGCCAGATGTCTTTTCCGAACAGGACGCGGTCTTGATATTTAATGAACCATTCGCGAGCGAACCGCGGCTGGCGTCCGAGTTCCGCGATCACGGCACCGATCTCCGTAACCACGTTCGGAAACCGGTCGAGCTGTTTGCCTAGGCGAACAAGGTCCCCGCCGAACCACCCGAGATGAGCGTTGATGAAGTTTGTCTTCGGATGCTTGCGAAACAGATTCTCCTGCTCCGTTATCAACTGCTCAAACGTCGGGTACCTTTCGGGCGGACGGGCACGATCCGGAAATTGTTTGAGCTCAAGCCAGCGTTCGTTGTATTTATCCTGCGGGTCAAAGAACGTCGCCGGCTCTGCTGTATGGATCAGCACCGGAATACCAAGTTCGCCGCATTTATCCCAAACGCCGTCCAACCTAGGATCGTCAACCGGAACACGGTTCCCTTTCGCGTCCTTCACCGTAAGCCCGAGACTCTTAAAGATCTTCACGCCTTGGGCTCCGTTTTTATAGTCTTCTACAAGCTGTGCGACCGCCTTTTCGCTATAACCGGGCAACTCTATCCCCTCGAAATTCAGGTTAGCGAAAACGATGAACTTCGTCGGATATTTCCCTTTCGTGTTCTTCACACCTTCGGCTAGGTCCTTTCCGCTCTTCCCGCTCAGATTAACCATCGCGTAAAGATTCAGAGCATCCATGTCCTTGACTATCTGCGCCAACTTTTCCGGCTCGGGCGTCAGACTCTGGTGATTGTGGACGTCTATGATTGGATACTTCGCGCGTGTCACCGGATTCTGCGGAACCTTGAGCGTCGATTTCGGCTCATATTCCTCGATCGTCATTACCAACTTCGGATCGCCGGTGGGTTCCGGTCTTGACTGAGCCAGTGCGGCGGCTGGCAAGAGCGCGAATGCCGCGAATGCGATTGCCCTAAACCAATGGCCTTTTGCATATTTCATATTGTTCGTTTCCCTCATTAAGTCTGACAGCTACCGGATGATCACGAACACTTGTACGCGAATGTACCAATGTTGGGGTCGTGAAGGAATATTGAGAATAGATCGACAGGATATATCAGCGACAGTTTGTCGTCAACATCCCTAAATTACTACAAACAAAGGACTTTGTTGCGTACTAGCTGTTTCAGGGACAGAAGCCGTCGATACTTTGATCATTAGAGTTACGCATCTGGATAACCCTTTACGCGTATAATATTTAGAGGCGTTATGAGTGAAGAACCGAGGGTAGTCATCATCGGCGGCGGATTCGGCGGGTTGTGGGCGGCTACTGCGCTGGCGAACAAACCGGTCAGCGTAACGCTCATCGACCGCAAGAATCACCACGTTTTCCAGCCGCTTCTTTATCAGGTGGCGACGTCCGTGCTCAGCCCCGGCGAGATCGCCCAACCTCTCCGCCGTATCCTTCATGACGCAAAGAATGTAGACGTTCTTCTGGGCGAGGTGACGGATTTTGATAAAGAGAATACCGCGGTAAAACTCGAGGACGGGTCTACCGTCGAGTATGACTATCTGATCGTCGCAGCCGGCGCACGTCATTCGTATTTCGGTCACGACGATTGGGAAACTTCCGCGCCCGGGTTGAAAACGATTGAAGATGCGGTCGAGATGCGACGACGAATCTTGCTCGCCTTCGAACTCGCCGAACGCGAGACATATCTAAAGGGCGAACATAGCCCGCTCAATTTCGTCGTCGTAGGCGGAGGTCCGACCGGAGTCGAACTCGCCGGAGCGATCGCCGACATCGCGCGCCAAGCTCTCGCAAAAGACTTCAAACAAATCGATACGCGCAAGACGAAGGTCATTCTGTTCGAGGGTTCGGATCGTGTATTGGGGACCTTTACGCCTGACCTGACCGAAAGCGCCAAGCAACAGTTGGAGAGCCTGGGAGTCGATGTTCGCCTTAATAGCTTCGTCACCGACATCGCTCCGGGCAAGGTAAAGGTCGGTGACGATTGGATCGAGTGCGACGTCGTCCTTTGGGCGACGGGCGTAGCAGCGTCACCGCTCGGCAAGAAGCTCGGCGTAGAAACCGACAAGGCTGGCCGCGTATTCGTCGAGCCTGATCTGAGCCTGAAAGATCACAAGAACATCTTCGTGGTCGGCGACATGGCTTCCATCAAACAGGAAGACGGTACGGCCGTCCCGGGAGTGTCTCCCGCCGCGATGCAAATGGGTACGGCAACCGCAAAGAACATTCTCGCCGAGATCAAAGGCCGCGAGCGCGCAAAATTCACCTACGTCGACAAAGGTTCGATGGCCACTATCGGCCGCAGCAAGGCCATAGCACACGTCTTTGGATTAAAGCTCAAAGGCTTCATCGCCTGGATGTTCTGGCTGTTCCTCCACGTCTTTTTTCTCATCGGCTTCCGCAATCGCTTCGCCGTGATGTTCGAATGGTTCTGGGCATATCTCACCCGCGAACGAAGCGCCCGCCTCATCACCGGCGATGCCAACGAACTCCGCAACGCCCTCGAATTCCTCGAAGGCGAAGACGCCGTCGTCGGAGCAATGCAGGAGCGCGCAAAGGCAAAGAAACTTGCGTGAGTTCAGTTTCAAGCTTTTGCTTTCTCATTCTCGCGTGGTTCGATCCATTCGACTTTTCGAACCACGGAATATCATTCATATCTTGTTTATCGTAGTTTTCGTCAGAACTAGAATTCCCATCCGCCGCGAACACGATTAAGCTCGAAATCCGTGGACACGATCCGTGTGTAATGAATGCAGGTGTTCCCCGCTTCCGGATTTCAGGTCTTTTGTCTTTTTTTGTGGAAAGATGTCTGAAAACGTAATCCACGAAAGAGCGAATCAGAATAGAAGAGAGCTCAATATGAATAACGAAGTGTTTCAAACAGCAGTTGCGTCAATCAAAATACAGCAGGCTCTAAGTTGTTGAAAATTGGTGTAACTCCTAGAACTTGATTCAAATGACTCAAGATCACCCTCGCGAAATGAATCGATTCAAACAAGTTACGGACACTGACCCACGTTACCCAGATATCCTTTTACCCGGGGATAGCTTAAGATTTACGTCGAATCTAGATTTGCCGGGCACTCATTACGAATGATCAGATCTTTGCTTGCCGTCGTTTCTCTCGTTCTCCTTACAACCATTGCAGCCGCCAGTGAACCGCAGATCTGGTCGGTGAATTCGCGTGCTGACGTGATACGCGGCGAGGCTCGAAGCGTATCGATCGACCAGAACGGCAACATTACACCGGCACCGAGAGTAACGGAAGTCTATAAGACAGAACAGCCGTACATCTGGTCGAGTGCGATCGACGCCGGCGGAAACATCTATCTCGGTACCGGCGCGGAAGGACGCATATATAAGGTATCACCCACGGGCACCGGAGCGATGTTCGCCGACATGGCCGAGCTAAATGTGTCCGCACTCGCCGTCGGACGCGGTGGCGAGATCTTCGCTGCTACATCTCCTGACGGCAAGGTTTATCAACTCGACGCCGCCGGAAAAGCGACAGTGTATTTCGACCCGAAAGAAAAATACATCTGGGCCCTTGCCGTGATGAGCGACGGAAGCCTTGCGATCGGCACCGGCGAGAACGGCAAGATCTACCGCGTCCGATCCGCGAACGCTTCGCCCGATGCCTCGGTACTTTTCGACACCAGCGAAACTCACATCATCTCACTCGCTGCGGATTCGAAGGGCAATCTCTATGCGGGCACCGATTCAAGTGGTCTCGTCCTGAGATTCGGCCCCGACGGCAAACCATTCGGCCTTCTCGATTCGCCGCTTCGCGAGATCCACGAACTGAGCGTCGGCCCTGACGGTTCTGTATACGTACTGGCGTTAGGTGAATCGGCGTCGACTGCGAAACCCGAAGCATCGCCAACACCCGCGAGCAATACCGTATCGGTGGACGCACCGGGAACAGCGCAACCTACCCCACCACAAAAGAGCAAATATGACCTCACCG
This sequence comes from bacterium, assembly GCA_029945985.1. Lineage (GTDB taxonomy): Bacteria > Acidobacteriota > Blastocatellia > Pyrinomonadales > Pyrinomonadaceae > OLB17. The sequence goes on from JAQSDP010000115.1 coordinate 4,996, forward strand.
GTTCCAAGACAGCGGTCTACCGCATACTGCCCGACGGAGCCAGCGACATTCTTTGGTCGTCGCCGACTGTAGTAGGATTTTCGATCTATGCACATCAATCCGGCCGCGGCGTATTGCTGGGCACATCCGATCGCGGACGCATTTACAACATCGCGAATGACGGGAACGAAACCCTTGCGATGCAGACCGACGCGAGCCAGATCTCGGGGATCTTCGGTCGAGGTGCAGACCTATACGCGGCGTCTAGCAACCAGGGACGGTTGTTCAAGGTCGGGCCGGACACGGTCGCCGAGGGCATCTATGAGTCCGCAGTGCTCGATGCAAAGACGACTGCCGCTTGGGGGAACCTCTGGTGGACGTCGAACGGAAGCGTAACCATCGAAACCCGCAGCGGCAACTCGGAATTTCCGAACGAAACGTGGAGCGGTTGGGAGACGGTTCGCACCGAAGCTAGACGCGGAAGAGCGGCGAATCCCGCGGCAAGATATCTCCAGTGGCGAGCGAAACTCGCAAGCGGTTCGTCGCTACGTGAAATGAACCTGGCTTTCATCCCGCGCAACATCGCACCCGAGATCACCGGGCTTCAGGTGCTTCTGGCGAATGTAGGCCTTCTCGCGAATCCTGGAGTTCAGATCGATCCGAACATCGAACTCTCCGGTTTGTCGCCGCAGAACTTCGGCATCGTCATAGCTCCGCAGCCGCCGCGACGAGCCTTCCAACGCGGAGCCCGCGCATTTCAGTGGACCGCCGAAGACCGCAACGGCGACAAGTTGCTATACGACGTCTATTTCAAAGAGATCGCCGAAGCCAGATTCAAGCTGCTCAAGGAAGATATCAGCGACAATTTCGTGACGATCGACGGCCTTTCACTTTCGGATGGGAAGTATCTCCTTCGGGTGGTCGCGAAAGATTCGCCGTCGAATCCAAGCGGACAATTCCTCAGCGGCGAGATCGTCAGCGAACCGTTCGACATCGACAACACCCAACCGACGGTTACCGTTTCCGGAGCTCCGCAGATCACCGGCGACTCCGCCCGCGTCGTCTTTGTCGCTAGCGATCGCGGCAGCTTCATCACCCGCGCAGAGTACAGCGTCAACGGCGGCGATTGGCAAGCGGTCTATCCAGACGACGGAATTTCAGACGGACCCGACGAACGCTATACGGTTTCGGTTCAGGTTCGGTCGGGTGAACACTCAATTACCCTTCGCGTGTTCGACGCGACCGGCAATATCGGCAACGCTCGGGCAGTGGTGACAAAGTGAA
>JAQSDP010000116.1 GCA_029945985.1 bacterium
TATTACAGAACGAGACGCGGAGAAATCCTTTTGCTTCCCGGCCGAAGGCAATGCCGGGGACTGTAATGACTCGGTTTTGCAAGCACTTCTCGGCGATCTCGATGTCATCTCCCAGCGGGCGGACGTCGAGCATTGTATAGAACGCCCCTTCGGGAGCGGTCGCTTTCAGGCCGAGTTCGTCGGCGAAGAGTTTTACGAGAAATTCGCCGCGCGATTTATAGACTTCGCGAGCGTGGGCTTTCGCGGCCTCGGCTTCGTCGGTCCAGGCGAGGAGCGATGCTTTCTGGGTGATGGTCGAAGCGCAGACGGTCGTGAAGCCATGCAGGATCTGGATCGCTTCCATAATTCGCGGATCCGAACAAGCCGCCCAGCCGAGCCGCCAGCCGGTCATGCTCAGGCTTTTCGAAAGTCCGCTGATGATGATCGTCCGGTCGTAAAATTCAGACGCGGAACGGGGCCGCTCCCCGAAAAAGAGGTCGCTGTAGATCTCATCCGACAGGAGCCAAATGCCTGTGCCTTCGAGAGCTTCGGCGATCTGCCGATAATCTTCGGCGGTCATTATTTTGCCGGTCGGGTTCGACGGGCTGATAACGACCGCGGCTTTTGTTTTTTTTGTAATTTTAGATTTGAAATTTGAGATATCGAACGCGAACTCGGTATCGGCGGGCATTGTGTAATAGACGGGTTTCCCCTGTGCGATCCGCGTACAGGCGTCGTATGCCGGGAAACTAGGATCGGGAAGAAGGACCTCGTCGCCTTCGTCGATGCAGCACATAAATGCGTCGGTCATCGCCTCCTGCGAACCGCAGGTGACGACAACGCCGGTCATCGGCAAGTTAAGATGCGGATATTGTTCGGCGATCAATGTTCGTAGTGCGGGAAGGCCGGGATGTGACGTATAACCGTTCTGTTCCTCGATGGATATTCGGGCGGCCTCGTTGCGCAGGAAATCCGGCGTCGGAAGGTCCGGCTCGCCGAGGCCGAAGTTGATCGAATCAGGCAGTGCACGCTCGAAAAACTGCCGAATCAGCGTGGGTTGGAGGCCTTGAAGGCGTCTGGGCAGGCGGAAGTCCATCTGGGGAACGGTCGAGGTCATCATCCTTTCTCCGGGCGTTCTTCGAGGTCTTCCTCGACCTCTTCCCTGACTTCCCCGACTTCGACGTTAAACTCACCCTCTGCGGCGGTTATCGGATCGCCGGTGAGGATGCCGCCGATCTCTTCTATACCGCCGATGATCTTCTGGCCGAGGCCGGTGATGTTGTCGGCAAGAGGATGCTTGTGATCATCTCCGGTATCATCCATGTTGTTGGGTCCATTGCTCATACGAACATTCTAGGCGAAAAACAAGATGTTTACGAAGCCGACTGCTACATCCTGGACCAGCCACGGCCATTATGGGCGAAGCGTTCGGTGGCGGCGAGGCGGAATGGTTCGGACGGGATCGGACAGGTGTAGCGATGTACCGTCAGAAAAGGATGTTTGAACTCAATCATGTTGAAGGAATTTTCCTCGCCCCGTCCGCGATGCGATATCGCGGTGCCGGCCTGGATGATGAGTGCCGAGTATCCGTTATCGAGCTTGTATCGCCGAGCTGAGTGGCCAATATGGCTTTTGTGAAGGTGGCCCGAGAGAAATACGTCCGCCCCGGACTCTGCGATGATCGCCAGCGATTCCCTTGCCCGGCCGACGATATCGTCCTCGTCTTCGCCTTCCGGCACGTCGAACGGATGATGCGTGACGACGATCTTCAGCATTTTATCGGGAAATTCAGCCATCTTGTCCGTGAGGCGCCTCACCTCTTCGCGGCCTATTCGTCCTCCCTTGATCGTCAGCGAGCGGGCGGTATTAATGCCCGCGACGGCCATCTCGTCATCGGAGACGAATGGCTCAAGGTCGCCGGTGATAATGCGTTCGTATTTTCCGAGCGGATCTATGAATCGGTCGTAAACGTTGTACATAGGCACATCGTGGTTGCCGGGGATGACGAGCTGCGGCTGGGGGAGAGCGTCCAGGAAAGCCTTGGCCGCCTGGAACTGAGTTGTTCGCGCCCGCTGCGTAAGATCGCCGGAAACGATGACAAGATGAGGATGGAGCGATGTGACACACTCGATCAGCCGTTCGGCGACGAGTTCGTCAGCGGCTCCGAAATGTAGGTCGGAAATGTGTGCGATCCTTCGCATTCGTTCTCTTGCTTAGGCCCGCGCGTTCGCGAGGGCGAAACTTTCAACTTACCAATATCGCCCTTCCTTACGCGCGGGCTCGTGCCTTGCGTGCGCGGGACGCTCACGGCTCATCTCGGGGGACTATGACTTTCAACGCCTTGGGGCGAATGCGATATTCGAGTGGCGGTTCAACGAGAGTCGTTTCGCCGTCCAGAGCTACACGGATCCGCTTTCCCTTTGCGCGGATCGTGACGTGCTCAGTGGCGACCGCCTCGAAATCCTTCCACTGCTTTAGGCCGCCGGTTATAGTTTTCCAGAGCAGCATCACCAATCCCCATCGGCCCTCGCGGTGGAGGAAGTAGAGACTCAGCTTCCCCTCTTCCAGGGTCGGGCGCCGTCCGATGTTGTACATATCCATTTCGTATTCGTTGTTGCCCACAAAAACGAATGGCGTTTTTCGCTCGAACACCTTGCCTTCGAGTTCGATATCGACTTTGAGGAAGGGCGAGATCCGGAGCAGCCGAAGGCTCGCCCAGAATGCCGCTGCCCATTTGCCGCGACCAAGTTTCTGCTGCTGTTGCTCGCGGCGTACGACCATTTTCGGATAGAGTCCGATACTCGAATTATTGACGAAGATGCGTCCGTTTACCTCGGCGAGATCGATCTGTCGGACTTCGCCCTCAGCGATCACGCGAACCGCTGCGTTGACGTTTTGCGGTATGCCGAGGTCTTTTGAGAAGTTATTGAGTGTGCCGAGCGGTAGTATTCCCAGCGTCTTGCCGGCAGAGGATGCCTCGAGCGCAATGGTGCTGATGGTACCGTCGCCGCCGCCCGCGACGATCAGATCCGCTTCCCCTTCGGCTGCTTCTCGCGCTAGCTGAACGATCTCTTTGCCCGACCCGGCCACACGTACCTCAGCCTTGATTCCAAACGCGATGAATCTTTCGCGCAGGCTGTTCGCCGTCTCATCGCCCAGGACGCTGCCGGACCCGGCATTGACTATAACGAATACGGGTACACTCATCGGCTTCAGATTATCGCAAAGGACAAGCCCTTAGCATACCCCGGGCGCACCGACGGCGCTGTTCCTATCCAACTACCAGAGTGAAATAATTGGTGACTCTTCTTTCCGGTTTATGCGATAATTCGCCCCAACCTGACCTTGCTGCAACCGTAGAGCCGACCATATGCTGTATTTCACCGCTAGACCCGGGTGCTTTCTCCTGATCGAATTAATCATTCTTCTTTCATGTACGACCGCGACACTCGGTCAATCCCCAGTGGCGAAACAGTCGACGGAGCTTGCGCCTCCTCAGGCCGCCGAACTCGCATTCGAAAAGCCGATCGAACGGGAGATCGGCAGCGGCGAAAAGCATGTCTACCGGGTAAATTTGTCCGTGGGCGAATTCGCACTCTTCACGATTGAACAGTTAGGTATCGATCTGGAGGAGCAACTGTTCGATCTGGGCGGAAAAGTGGTCGCCGACGCTGACACTGCTCCGCGGAATGATGGCGTCGACCAAATATCCCTTGTCGCGATGACGGAAGGCGATCACCGTTTTGAGCTCAGGCCGAAGTTTAAGGGCGAAAAGGGGAAATACCGGGTCACGTTCAGCGAACGGCGTCCTAGTTCCGAAAGAGACAAAGCGTTATTTGAAGCTGATTCGATCTACATGGAATTTCTGCGGTTAAACGGGGCGGGCAAGTACACAGAAGCGCTGGATGCGGCTGAACGGGTCCTTGCCATCCGGGAAAAATTCAGCGAGCCCGCAAGCGGTGAAGTAGGAATCGTCCTCAACCGGATCGGCATGCTCCACTACAGTCGCGGCAACAATTTGAAGGGCCAGGAATATTTGGCTAGGACACTCAGATATTACGAAAGCAATCCTCCCTCCGAGCCGATGCTCCTGGCCAACACGCTGAATAATGTAGCGAATACCAGCTATCTGCGCGGTGATCTTAACGAAGCTGAAGGTTTGTATCAGCGTTCCCTGGAGATCAAGGAACGGGAATTGGGGGTGAATCATAATTCAGTCGCATTAACACTTGCCAACCTGGGAAGTCTTTACAGGATGCGGGGCGATTTTCCAACTGCCGAGAACGCTTACCTCAGGTCTCTGGAGATCCGCGAAAGAGTCCTCGGGAAGGATCACCCTGATCTTAAGAATGCGCTGTTAAATCTGGCGAACGTAAGTGTCGCGCGCGGCGAATATGATTCAGCACTCGCTTACGACAAGCGCATGGTGGATATCCTAACGAAAAAGCTCGGCCCGGATCATCCTGAGACTGCGGCTGCTTTATCAAACCTCGCAAAGGTCTATCTAGAGATGGGCGACTTCGCGAATGCCGAACCGCTGCTTACTAAAAGCCTGGAGACGATGCGCAAAAGTCTCAAGGAGGAGCACGACGCCATTGTCGGCGGCATATCGAATCTCGCACTCGTTCACGAAGGCAAAGGAGACTTCGAAGCAGCTAGAAGTTATTATGAAACGTCGTTAAAGCTTGCCGAAAAGAATGCTGCCTCACTGCCGCTGCAGCTTAGTGTATATCTAGACAGATATGGCACTTTCCTGCTCGAACGAGGAGATCTGGAAATCGCCGAAAAGCATTTGCGGCGAGCATTTCAGATCCGCGAGGAGCTGTTAGGTGACGGCAATCCGACAGTTGGACGGACGGCTAGTTTGTTAGCGCGGTTATACGCTCGGAAGGGTGATCTCCGCTCTGCTCTCGATTTCCAGGCGCGCGCAATTGCGGCGGCCGAACCCAACATCGAACTGAATCTTTCCACGGGAACCGAACGCCAAAAACTCGGCTACCTGGAATACCTGGCGAACGATCTTAGTCAGGCAATTGCGATCAATGCCATGCTTGACAAGACGAATGTCGCCGGACGCGATCTGGCGGTAACTGCAATACTTCAGCGGAAGGGCCGCGTGCTCGATGCCATGGCGAACTCGACCGCTAACCTCCGCCAGCGGTCATCGCCCGAGGTCCGAGTTTTGTTTGAGCGGCTGAATGACGCGAATGCTCTCCTTTCCCAGTTGATGATCGAGGGGCCCAAGTCAGCCGCCGACACCGCTTATCGAGAACGCCTAGAGGAACTCAGAGGTCAACAAACCAGATACGAAGCTGAGATCAGCCGGCAAACGAGCGGAAGTTTTCAGGGGACGCGGTCGTTGAGTGTAGAGGACGTAAAACGCCTTCTGCCACAGGACTCCGCACTGGTCGAATTCGCTTTATTCTCGCGGCTGGAGCCCAGCTTGGCGGGTGAAGAGCGATACGCTGCATATATTCTTAAGAAGGACGAAGTCACTCGGTGGATCGATCTCGGCCCGCGTGCGGCGATAGACCGCATGGTGGATTCGTTACGAAGATCGATGCGTGAACAAGGTCGGTCCGACGTCCGTAAGCTTGCACGTGATGTCGACAAGGCCGTGATGGAACCCATCCGTCATCTTGCGGGCAGTCCCGCTCGCTTTCTCCTCTCCACCGAAGGCTCGCTTAGCCTTTTACCGTTCGAGGCATTGGTCGATGAGAACGGCCTTTTCCTGATCGAGCGACGCTCCATCACTTACATTTCAAGCTCGCGTGATCTTCGCCGACTGGATGCATCAAATTCCGGGGGGAGTGCTCCGATGGTGATCGCTAATCCTGATTTTGGCACTACGTCGACCGATACGTCGGCGTCCCTGCGTGACAAAGCTGTCGCACTGCGTCCCGATCGCAGCAGGAGCGTTACCAACACAAGAAATTTGGCCGACACATACTTCGCTCCCCTCTCGGGCACTGAAGCTGAGGGCCGTGCGATAGTCGAAGTATTCCCGCGCGCTAGGCTGATCAGCGGTTCCGGGGCGAGCGAGACTGCTCTCAAAGACGTGGCCGCCCCCGAAATTCTCCACATTGCCACCCACGGATTCTTTCTTGAAGATCCAGACAGCAAGCCCATCAGCCGCAGAGGATCGGAAACATCGGCCAAGTCGAGCGGGCTGATGCGCGATAATCCATTGCTTAGATCCGGGCTCGCGTTCGCCGGAGCAAATCTCAAAACCGGGGCGAAGGACGA